>JANTFG010000003.1 GCA_024763555.1 Thermoanaerobaculales bacterium | reverse complement strand
TTGGATGAGATCAACCGCTGATTCCTGGGGTGAAGCACTTTTCGACTCACCTATATCCTGTTGTAACCCAACAACTTGTAAGCAGCGCAATAGCCTCGGGATGAAAATTACGGTGGCGGGTGAGGAACTGGGCACTGAGAGTCGGGGGAAGCTGCGAGATGGCCTCGGGGCCAAAGCTTCATGATGAAAGCTCCAGCTGCCTGCAGAGGATCCTTCTTACGAATTGCCCATCGACGGTTTCTCTTGAGACGAGTTGATGAATCCGGCTACGGATTTCATTTGTCCGACCGGCGTTGTCGGCTGCCTTCATCGTGTAGGAGTATGCGTTTGAGACGTCGAGGCCGGTGATCTCATAGCCGTAACCTTCGACCAACCAGCGGAGAGCCGTTAGACCGCTTTCTACTGCAAAATCCGGGTTTTTTTCGGCAAAATCACGTGCGGCACGGGTCAGAGTCTGCGGTGAACAGGGTGTCCGGTTTGCCAGCACGATGGCCTCCTGGAAGAGTTCGGCGGATTTGGCTGCAGCAAACCACTTTCCTTCCTCTCCGGGAGTGAAGGCCACCAGATCTTCGAGGGCCTCGGCCGGCGTTTTGTGGGGATATTTTTTTGCTACTGCCCGAAACCACGCCAGATAGGTACTCTTGCGGTTCGCTGAAAGTCCATATTTGCGATAGGCCTCCTCGGAGAAGCCGGAGGAAATTAGAATTTCCTCACAGAGCCGGTCGATCTCGCGGTCGTTCGCCCATGGATTCCGGCAGCTTTCAGCGTAGCGAAGTGCTTCAGCATTCTTTCCCTGCGCGGCAAGTGCCTTCACCGCCCATTGTCGGTAGGGCCAGATACAATCCTCCGTGACAATGTCAAGGAGCTCGTCAAAACGAGCCGAGGCAAAAAGTGAGGCGAGGCAGGCGGTCGATCCGTGAAAGTGGCCGTGCAAATCCTTATCGGAGCTCAATGCCATGCGTGTGATGTCGAGCAGGCGACTCGCCCACTGTGAGGCCACCTCCTGCGAAGCGCACAGTTCCCCCCAGAAATCGGTGAGGATTTCGATATATGGGATCCCGTCGTCGGCATGTGCTTCGAATAATCGCTCCAGCCAATCATCACGTTTCTTTGGGTCGGCCGGGGCCTTCGCGATGATTTTGACCAGAGCGACAATCGCTGTGTTGACCGCCGAGCCGATGGCGCCGGAGGAGCTGTCGACATTTTCCAGTGCCGGCGAGACCCTCTCGAGGAAAGTAACGGCGCCCTCGCCGGCGAGCACCGGATCGGCACGGGCGACCCTCTTGATTTCGGACACGGCCTCCTGGACGCGCTTGATGGCAGGCTGGGATTTCCACCCGAATGCCTGTCGTCGGAATCGTGCCTTGAACTGCCACTTGTGTGCCCCGACACCCTTGCTCATATCGCCTCCAGGGGCCCATCATACTATTCCATAAGACTCAGTTCTCACAGCATCCCGGAGTTGGTGTCGCCCTGCCGATTGCGACAGTGGCATAGGAAAATGAATCTCCCTTTCTCGATCTGTTGATTTTAGACGACTGGTCAGATAGACTGGTTCTATGATAAATGTCTCAGCCACGAACTTCAAAGCCAAGTGTCTGGCGTACCTCGATGAGGTCGCCAGGACTGGGGAGCTTATCGTGATCACAAAACACGGGAGACCAGTTGCTCAGCTTTCGCCGGCCATAGCCAGCCCCCACCGCCACCCTCAAGAGTCTCTCTTTGGCACCGTCGAAACCCTCCGGGACATTATTGAGCCGGCGATTCCGGCCGAAGACTGGGACGCTGAGCAGGGTATGCTCGAGTGACCTATCTCCTCGATACCCACATCATCGTCTGGTGGTTTGAACGAAATCCACGTCTCTTAGCGGCACAAAAGGAAGCTCTGGCAAGCGCCGATGCTGAGAGTCCTTTGGTTATTTCAGATATCAGTTTGTGGGAGATTTCAACGCTGACCAGTCTCGGCCGCTTGAAGCTTCGGCTTCCCCTCCGAGACTGGCTCGAACGTGCGGTGGCGCCACCGCTTGTTCGCCGTATCGGCATTTCACCTGTCATCGCCGCTGAGGTCGCCTCACTCCCCGATTCGTTCCACCGTGATCCAGCCGACAGAATACTCGTCGCAACCTCAAGGGCTCTCGGCGCGACTCTCCTCACTCTCGACAAACGAATTATCGACTCAGGTCTGACGCCGACTTTGTAAAGAGGTGGCTCAAGTACAGGAGAACCATCCGGTGGTCTCAGGAGAAAAGAGAGGAAAGGGCCAGAGATTTCGGAGCACGCAGAGGGCGGGTCGTTGGTCCTCCTTGAAGCACTTGCAACTTTGATTTTTGGGCATATACTCTCCCGCGATGAATGGCGGTTTTTCTCCGCCTGAACTTGGAGGTCATCGATGCTGATTGCAATTCCCGCCAATGAATCGCTTTTGAGCCAGCACTTCGGACGATGTCAGAACTATCATTTCTTTGAAGTGGATCCTGAAGCGAAGAAAGTCCTCGAGGAGAAGGTCCTTGTTCCACCGGCGCACCAGCCGGGAGTTCTTCCTGCCTGGATCTCGAAGATGGGCGCAGATGTGGTCGTGACCGGCGGCATGGGGCCCCGTGCGATCCAGTTGTTTGAAGAGAATGGGGTTGCGGTCATTCTGGGTGCGCCCAGCATCGGAGTTCGTCAGGTTGTTGAGGGCTATCTCGACGGTTCGCTCCAACTGGGGACTTCCAGTTGTGATCACGGAGATGGGACTCACCAGAGTTGCCACTGATTCGGCGCCGGACTTCGGGACGGGCGCTGGAAAGACTGCAATTGGGAATTTGAGATTGGTGAATCTCTGAGGAGATTCGCATTGGATGAGGGCGCAGACCATCGACCCGCTTCCCGGGGATCTCTCCGGTCGCCCCACTCGCTGAGCCGGGGAAATCGGGCCCCCTCCCTGCTTTCATTGCCGATCCGATGTGTGTTTTTTTCGGGGATTGTCTACACTGAAAGAGTGAAGAAGGCTCGTCCACTGATCCGATTCGGCTCCTACCTGCTGGTCAGGAAGATTGCCTCCGGAGGAATGGCGGATATTTTCCTGGCTCACGTCACCGGTTTGCGGGGCTTCTCAAAGCCGGTGGCAATCAAGAAAATTCATCCCCACCTCCTGCGTCAGGTGAATTTTCTCAACATGTTCATCGACGAAGCGAAGATTGCGTCGAAACTGGTGCATCCGAACATTGTGCAGATCTACGAACTCGGTCAGGTCGGAGGTCAGCCCTTTATCGCAATGGAGTATGTGCAGGGTCGGGATCTTTACGAACTGCTTTACCGCTTGAAGCAACTCTCCGAGCCCTGCCCCTGGCCACTCGCAGTCCGAGTGGCTCTGGAGGTGGCTCGGGCGCTGCATCACGCGCACGAGTTCTGCGGGCCGGATGGGCGACGACTGGAGATCGTCCATCGGGATGTCAGCCCGAGAAATATACTGATTTCTTTTTCAGGTGATGTGAAGCTGACGGATTTTGGCGTGGCCAGGGCGAGAGATCGAGAGGAGATGACCCAGGCGGGGGTCATCAAGGGGAAGGTTCGCTATATGAGCCCCGAGGCTGCCCGGGGGGAAGAGGTTGACGCGAGGTCTGATGTTTTTTCCCTGGGAGTTGTTCTCGCCGAAATGCTGACCATGGAGGCTTTTCGGAGAGGGAGTAACAACCTGGAAATTCTGACGGCGATTCGAAAAGGTGTGGACCGGGATTCACATTTTGACGCTCTTCCCAGGGAGCTGATTTATGTCCTGTCCCGGGCGCTGGATCGGGATCGGGAGAAGCGATATCACTCGGCGCGCGAGTTTATCGACGAGCTGCAGGCTGTAGCTGTCGGGCCGATTGCCCCGATGCCGAGGGAAGAGATGGGACAGTTCCTCAGTGGTGTTTTTGCGGCGGAGCTGGAGGAGACCAGACGTTGGGAGAAGGTTGTCAAGCAGGTGCTCCTGAACTGGGAAGGAGGGACCCCGGCCAGGGTAGGCAGTTCCGATCGTGTGAGGAAGGAACCCGGGAGACCGAGGGAGAAGGCGAGCCTTTCAGGACAGCTTCGGCGGACCTCTGTTGCGGCACTCTTTGCCTCGATGCTGCTCGAAGAGCGGACGGGCCGTCTGGAGCTGATCCGATCTCCCGTGGAAAAGTCCCTCTTCTTTGCCCGGGGCCAGATCCTCGACGTCAGCTCAAATATCCTCGGAGAACTTTTCGGGGAATTCCTTGTTGCGGGGGGGCGGATCACGAGGGATGAGCTTGAAGATGCGGTTTCCCGGTCCAGGGAGGAGGGGCTTGCCCTGACGGATTTCATGCTTCGGGAAAAAATTCTGGCTCCGGGTGAACTCTTCGAGAAACTCTCGGAGCAGTTGCACAGCCGCGTGCTGGAGATTTTCTGTTGGCCCGATGGAGAGTACTTCTTTTTTCCGGAAGAGATCCCGGAGGGCCTGGAAAAGAAGCTCTGCCTGGATACCATGAACCTGATTCAGATCGGGGTTCTCGAATTCATGCCGCCGGAGTTCATCAAGCGTTATCTCGGTGATGACTTGCGGAAGAGCGCCGCCCTCGTCCATACCCGGAAGAAGCGGAATCTCGTGCTGGCCGGAAGAATGCAGGCCCTCCTCGGCCTTCTCGAGAAGGCTCCCAAACCGGTGTCTGAACTTCAGTCCGGGGAAGGCGACGAAGAATTCTCGAGGACCCTTTTTCTCCTGAGAGAGTTGGGGTTGATCCGGATGGAAGACAAGGGTCTCGCCTGATTCGGCTGGGCTGGGCGGATGATCCTGAACACCTCTCCTCCTCTGCGATCACCTCCGAAGCGGATCGCCGCACTGTCGTGGCTGACTGTTGCGCTCTTTCTGAGCCTGATAGCCTGGTATTCTCCGCTCTCAACGACGGTCGAAGTCGAGGTACTGGGCGATCATCTTCGGTGGGAAGTTGCCGGCACTGAAGTGAGTCTGCCCTTCTCGCCGGGAGAGATTCATAGGTTGAGGCTCAGTGCGCCGGAGGGCATGGCTCAGGTCGGTTGGGGAGAGATCCGGATCAGAGAGGCGGGGCGGGAAGCCGTCCTTCCGGCCTTTTCGGAACTCTGGTGGAAGGTGCCGCGAAAGCCTCCCGTAGGGGACTGGTGGGTTGATGAGGTTTTGCCACGCAGGGTTCTTGGGTCTTATGATCTCGACATTGCGTCGACATTCCTTTTGAGGACCCGATTCCGGGGGCGGTTTCTCGAAGAGATGCGTCTGGAGTTTGAGGCCGATCATCCTTTCAGCCTGAGTTTCCGGAGGGGTTGGATCAACAATGATCTCTTCATCAGAGATGGCGAAGACCGGGTTCTGGCCACCTCATCGATTGATCCCCGACCCGTCGACGATCTCCGTGCCCTGGTCGGGATCGCTTTCCGCGCCCTGGCGGCGGCGTGTTTTGTTATTTTTTTCGTCGTTTTGATTTCGCCCCGATGGTGGCGAGGGGCCCTGCCAAACTCTCGAGAGGATGGGGTCGGACGGGGAGGCACGACACATCATCAGCGTCGGCAGCTCTCCTTGAGGCGTACCCTGTTTTTCATAGTTCTGGCCGCCCTCTCGATCCTGGCCGTCATCCAGTCACTCCAGACGGCTGGGAATCTTCTCGATGGGCTGCCTCATACCCCCGACGAAGTCATCAACCTGCTCCAGGCCCGCTGGATCCTTCAGGGTCGCCTGACGGGTGAGCTTCCAGCCTGCCCGGAACTCGAGAAAATACCCCTGTGCACCATCCGCAATGGGCGCCGAGTCGGCCACTATCCCCCGGCGTGGCCCTTGATCCTTGCCTCCGGACTTGCGCTTGGGAACCCGACCCTGACGCCGGCACTCTTCCACGGGATGCTGATTCTTCTTCTGGGCCTCATCGGGCGTCGGATGGGCGGGGAGTGGATGGGCCTGATTGCGGCGCTTTTCGGGCTGGCCTCTCCCCTGGCCGCCCTCCTCTATTCATCGGGTCTGTCTCACTCGGGTTGCGCGAGTCTGCTGGCTCTGGCGCTGCTCCTCGTCCTGAGAGACAGGGAGAGGACCGAGGAATCTCCGTCAGCCCGGCGGATGGTTTTCGCCGGAGCGGGCCTGGCACTCGCCTTCGGCATTCGGCCCCTGACGGCCCTTGTGGCAGCAGTCCCCATGGCCATCTATCTCCTCTTCCCCGAAAAGAACAGGATCGAGTGGAGCGTTCTGAAGCCGCTGTCAGCGGGCGCGCTTCCGGTCCTGATTCCGATTCTTGGAGCCAACGCACTGTTGAGCGGCGCCTGGTGGCGTTTTCCCTATGCTCTCGCGGGCGCCCCCATGCTCTCCACGAGCTATCTCTTCGAAGGCCTGAGGAATATCGATACCCTCCTGGCCTCGCTGCCTCCGCTTCTCAATGGATGGTTCTGGCCGCTTTTGCCCGCCGGACTCGGCTTGCCGCTCGGTATGGCGCTCATTCCCTTTCTTCTCAGGAGGAGCAGCTTTGAGGATCGCTTGCTCCTCGGCATCGCAGGACTCATCCTCTTCAGTCTCCTGCCGGTCCGGGCCACCGGCCTCCATGGATACGGTCCGCGCTATCTCTTCGCCGCATGCATTCCTCTCTGGTTACTTCAGGCGCGATCCTTCACTTTGTTGGCAGAAGGAGAGAGTGCCCGGCGCAGACTATCGGCAGTACTCGTCGCCCTTGCTCTGGGCCTGTCCTCTCTTCTGCTCCTGCCCGGCCGTCTGAATCTCTACCGGAATTACAACGATGTCGACGGACGTCTTAGCCGCCGGCTCTCAGCCCTGCCGAAGAACTCCCTGGTGTTGGTGGAGCCGGATAACTGGCGGGTCTGGGCCGAGGTCTCACCCTGGCTCGGACTCAGGAAGCAGACGGCCCCCACCCTGGCCCGGGAGGTGATGCCTCTCGACGAAATCTGCGTCTGCCGCCCGGACTGTCGGCTCTTTCGGTGGCGAGATTCAGAGATGGTCGAGCTGGGCGTCTGTGAGGAGGGTCAGTTCTGCGGCGAGTGAGTTCTCAGCCGGGCTTCTTCGCCTTCTCTTCAAGGTCTCTCTTCGTCTCTTCGACCGACGGCAGCCTCAAGCCGCTGGGTGAATTCCCTGATGAACTGCTCTTGAAATTCTTCATCCGTCGGTGGTGAATCCCAGTCCAGCTTCGTGACTTCCCTCTGGGATGAGATCAGGGAGTTCTCGATCACACCCGCAATGATCGCAGGCGGCACACCCGCCCGGAAGCTGATCCCGATCAACGGGGCCGTCATGCCGCCGGGTTGTCCCACCAGGATGCGACCGAGTTCCGCGTTGGTATCTCTGATCAGGCGGTTCATCGGGTCATCCCAGAGGGCCATTGCCGCCTCGCGAGCCGGCCCGGCGCCGGCTGTTCGCCCATCGATCCGAAGAGAGAACTCGAGATCCCCGGCAAAGCAACCGGCGACGGAAGAACAAATAACGAGCAGGGGCGGCAGAAGACGACGGCCCGGAACGAAGAATCTCATGCCCTCACTATAGCGCGGTTTGCAGCGAAGCGTCCCCGTGAGTACGGTCGCTTCAAGGCCTGTCCGGGCGAAGCGAAGGCGTCGGGATACAAGCTTCCCTCCCGCCATCTGCCTCGTCCGGCACTGGCTTCGGTCCTCCGCTCCGGCATCGGTGTGCTGCTCCTGTTCCTGCTCCGACCCCGGTTTGCCGCTCCGGATCCAGGGACAGGCTCAGCGACAGCGGCAGAATCAGGATCAGAATCAGCGGCAGTGTCAGGGGCAATGGGAGGTCTACCTGGTCCAGCCGAGGACCCACGAACGCCTAGGCTCCGGCATCGGCTCTGGATGTGCGGCTCCGGCCCCGGCTCCGGCCCTCCGCTCGGGCTCCTACATCGGTGTGCGGCTGCGGCTGCGGTTCCTGCTCCGGCCCCGGCACCAGCCCAGAGAGGGGATCATCGCCTCAACGGCCTCGTGCTTCCCCAAAAACACCAAAAAGCTCCGGCCGATCATGATCTCGAATTCCCACCCCAACTGACCGATTCCCCTTCGTTATCCAGATTGTCAACGTTGAGTCCTGCCGGCCTTTCAGAGGCGGGAAGAGCGAAGGATCAGGAATCCCGCCCCAAGAAGAGAGAGAGCGAGCAGCAGCAGATTCTCGGGGCTCAGCATTGGGATCCTGGGCGCTGCGGTGGCATCGCCGCAGATGAAGGAAGTGTCGATGACAGCAGGCTCCACGGTGATTGGAAGTGCTTCAACGCCGATCTGGATGGGTGAGAGGTCGGCCGAGCCATGATACAGCTCCGGCGAATAGCTCACTGATGTCATCTGGCTCTCTTCCGTAAGCTCGCAGTGCGGCATCAGACCTTCGGGAGAAGTTCGCCAGATCACGGCGCCGGCCTGCTGTGCAGAACCCGCGAAGACGAGATCTCCGTTTGCTGCAAAGCATCCTCTGAAGACAAACGCCGGCCCAAAGGGGCCAAAGAGTGTACGTGCCCAGCTACCGCCCTCCGGCGAAGGATCGGCCCAGATCCAGCTCCCAGTTTCCGGATAGGCGAATGTTCCAAGAAACACCGGACTCTGTCCCGAATCGCGAGCCGCAAAGCCCCCCGTGAGGCTCTCCAGATCCGGCGAATACCAGGAATCCTCGGGGTATCCATGGGATGAAGCTCTCCAGAAGATTGCTGTCGAGCCGGACATGCCGGCGTTTCCCTCGATGAGCCCCGCCAGAATTCCTCCATCATCTGCTTCGAGAACGGCCATGGGAATGTTTTTGCTTGTATCTTCGGGCTCACTGGGACCACTGTGGTACAGGCCCCAGATGCCGGTGGAATCAGGCCCGAGACGAAGTACGAATGCTCGATCGACGGGAACTGTTATGGAAATCTGTTGATACACTCGTGTGCCGGCCACGAGAAGATCCCCGTTGGAGGCCAGGTTGATCCCGAAACCGCGTGATCGAAAGGAGTCGAAGGCGCCTTCCCACTCGATGTCGCCGGAGGAGGTAAGAGCAGCCAGCAGCAGGGCTTCCGTCTCGCTTTCCGGGTCAAGGGTCCCGACAGCAAATATCAGGCCTTCACTGGAGACGACAATCTTCTCAAGGCGGGAGGAGTGAATTCCGGCGAGTTTCCGTGTCCAGATGATGTCACCCGTATCATCAAGGCGGATGATGACGCCTGATGGTGAGTCGCTGGAGACCCCACTGGTCCCTGCAACAACGATGTCCCCCTCGGGTGTCAGCGCGCAGTCCCCGAAGTAGAGCCCACTCCCTTCATCCTGAAGCATGGTCGCCCACAAAACATCCCCATGCCCGTCAAAGCGGAGAACCCTGTTGAAATCGACTGCGACGAAGCCATCCGGAGAAACGGGGACAATGGCGGAAATCCAATTGATACCGGAATAGCTCCGCATCCAGTCGGCGGAGCAGGGCAGGGCCGGCAGCAGCAGGAGCAATAGAAGGAGAAAAAGGCAATTTCGTCTGGATTTGCCGAAGGGATCCGGACGACGATGACACGCCGGCGGGCTGATCGAAGCCTTGATGATGTCCATGAAACTACTATAGCAGGCCAGGGAATCGACAGGATCTCACGAAAAGGGAGGGGCTCCTCTCGCGCTTCGGTTGTTGGGAGGCCGCGTGGGCCGGGCGAGGCGAATCGCGGGAGAGCAGCTCGCTTCCCGATGCCAGCCCTTCGCACGGACAGACCGAGAAGCGGTCGTGCTCACGTGGACGCTTTTGCCTCAAGTGGACCCACAGCGCAAAGTCATCGAGGGGGCTCAATATTGCCATCACATCATGATGGCACTATATTTGAGACAGAAAGGAGGTCCCATGCTGAGAACTCAGATTCAGGTCACCGAGGAGCAGAACCGTCGTCTCCGGGTATTCGCGGAGAGACGAGGACTTTCTCTCTCGGAGGCCATCCGGATCGGCATTGACAGGCTCCTCGAGGAAGAATCCATGGACCGTCGAGAGATGTATGCCCTTGCCGATGCCCTTATCGGAAAGCTGGAGGATCTGGAGAGAGCCGACGATCTGGGGGAGGACCATGATGACTACCTGGAAGAGGCATACCAGTGAGCCGGGTTTTCATTGATACCAGCGCGGTACTGGCACTGCTTGTTCCAACGGATAGGGTTCATCAGCAGGCGGTTGAAACCTTTCATCGACTCCAGGACCGCCAGGCGGTTCTGATCACCTCATCCTACGTTCTCGTCGAGATCTACGCTCTTCTCGCCCGTCGTCTCGGCCGTGATGCGGTCGAGTCCTTCCGGCGGGATTTTGCGCCTTTGATTGAAACCCTCTGGGTGGATTCCAGGATCCACGAAAAGGGTCTTGATCGGATGATGAAAGGCCTACGGGATCTCAGCCTGGTCGATGCAGTTTCTTTCGTCTGTATCGAGGAAGGGAAAATCAACGAGGTTTTCGCCTTCGACCGTCATTTCCAGCAGGCGGGCTTCTCTCTGCTCCGTTGAAGACACCCGCCGACCCCGATCAGGTGGCTCGGATCTCCTCCGAACCTCCAAGGTACAGCATCTTCATCAGTCCCCCTGTTTTGAGATTGACCTCCGGCATCTGATCACAGATCCCGTGCTCAGCCGGAGTCGAGGCGCCCGAACTGTGGCAGGCTCCGACTGGGAAAAGGCGAGGAGAGGAGGAGAGTCCATCGGAGGTTGTTGCGCTGTAGCTCGGGGCATTATTGGGCCGAAATGGAGCGCGGACTTCAGTCCGCATTTGCGAAACTATTGATGCAACGGATGTTAATTAAATGCGGACTGAAGTCAGCGCTCCGAGTCTCAGTGATTTGGATGAGATTAACCGCTGATTCCTGGGGTGAAGCACTTTTCGACTCACCTATATCCTGTTGTAACCCAACAACTTGTACGCAGCGCAACAGCCTCCATCGAGGTCTTTCTTGCACAGTGGAAGGAAAAGGGCTAGGGTATCCGGCATGAAATACTCTCTTATGACCTGTTTGTCAGCCCTTTTCTTTGTTTTGGCGGCCGCGCCGGCTTTCGCCGGGGATATTCCGGCGCCGACCGACGTGGCGAAAGCTCCCGCAGATGCCGCCTGTACCGACAGCGGACTCTGCACGAAGATTCTGAAGGCCGGGACGGGGAAAGAACATCCCCACGCCTGGGATAAGGTCACGGTCCATTACAGCGGCTGGACCACTGACGGGAAGATGTTCGATTCCTCCGTGAAGAGGGGGCAGCCGGCCACCTTTCCGCTCAATCGCGTCATTCCCGGGTGGACCGAGGGACTCCAGTTGATGGTCAGCGGTGAAAAGAGGCGGCTCTGGATCCCTGAAAAGCTGGCCTACGGGGGGCAGCCCGGGAAACCGGCCGGAATGCTGGTTTTTGATGTGGAGCTGTTGAGTTTTGAGCGCCAGCCGGAACCTCCGCCTGCGCCGGAAACTCCCGCAGATGTCGCGGCGCCTCCGGAGGACGCAAAGAAGACGGCCAGTGGTCTTGCGACCAGGGTTCTCAAGGCCGGGACGGGCAACGCCCACCCCGACGAGAATTCGAAAGTGACTTTCGACTACAGCGCCTGGACCACCGACGGAAAGATGTTTGATTCCTCGATCATGCGTGGAAAGCCGGTGACGGTTCCGATCACCGGAATCGTTCCGGGCTGGGCCGAAGGACTTCAGCTGATGGTTGTCGGTGAGAAGCGGAGGATGTGGATTCCGGAAAACCTCGCCTTCCAGGGCAGGCCAGGCGCGCCCAAAGGCATGATCGTCGTCGATGCCGAGCTTGAGAAGATCGAGAAGATGCCTGACGCACCGCCGGTTCCGAAGGATGTTGCCGCGGCCCCTGCTGATGCGAAAAAAACGGCAAGCGGCCTGGCCTATAAGGTCCTGAAGGAGGGAAAAGGGAAGGAACACCCGACGGCTTCATCCAAGGTTACGGTCGACTACACCGGGTGGACGACGGACGGAAAGATGTTCGACTCCTCGATTACCCGGGGTCAGCCGGCGAGTTTCCCGCTCAACCGCGTGATTCCAGGCTGGACCGAGGGCGTGCAGTTGATGACACGCGGGGAGAGAGTCCGCTTCTGGATCCCCGAGAATCTGGCCTATCAGGGCAAGCCGGGCGCGCCGGCGGGCATGCTGGTTTTTGATATCGAATTGCTTGATTTCAAGTAGGTCTGTTCCGATAGCAACTCAGCGCCCCCGTTTCCGGGGGCGTTTTTTATTTCTCCCTAATCTAAGCGATTCTCACCGGCGATCTGCACCAACTCCTTGGACTCCGGCCACTTGCAGAAAGACCTCGGCATACCACCAGTATTCCTGCGTTTTTTGCAAGCACCAGAGCCTCAAGCACTTGGCACATCTCATTCGCCAGCATCGCCCAGATCAGGTTCTCCTTGTTTATTCAACCTCGACCCGGCGGATTTCGCCGCGGAGTCTGGAGGCGATCCGCAGGAGCAGGAAGAGAGCGACCGCACCGAGTCCGACGACAAGGCCCCACCAGAGTCCCTGGGCGCCGTGATCCCGCCCAAAGGCGAGGTAGAGGCTGACTGGGAGGCCGCAGAGCCAGAATCCGACGAGATTCATCACCATTGGAGCGCGGGTATCGCCCATCCCCCTAAGGATCCCGGCACTGACGACCTGGATGCCGTCGAAGACCTGAAAGACGCCGGCGATCGGAATCAGGAGGATCGCGATGCCGATGACAGCATCGACATTGGTGTAAAGCCGGGCCAGTTCCCTTGGGATCAGCAGGAAGAGCGCTGCTGTCGTGCTCATGAAGGCTGCCCCGCAGAAGAGGGATGCCGTGATTCGTCGTCGAAGTTCAGCATCCTCGCCGGCGCCGACGGCATGACCGACGAGTACGGAGGCGGCGGCTGAAAATCCGACGGGAACCATGAAGGTCAGCGAGGCGAGGTTGATTGCGACCTGGTGGGCTGCCATCGCAGCAGATCCGAGGCGTCCCATCAGAAGTCCCACAACTCCAAAAACCAGAAATTCGAGTTGGATCTGGATGCCGATGGGCAGACCGAGTTTGAAGGTGTTGATCAGGCTCCTCGGGCGGTAGCTCTCCGGATCCAGGGGCCAGAGGACGGGACCGAGGTCGCGACGGGCGATGTAGATCAGGATGAAGAAAACGACCCAGCGGATTCCGGTCGTTGCCCACGCCGAACCCAGGGGGCCGAGGGCGGGGATGGGCCCCCAGCCGAAGACCAGGGCGTAGTCCGCTCCCAGGTTGACAATATTGGCAAGGAGGGTGGTATGAACAATGGGCTTGAGTTTCTGCATCGCCTGCAAGGTTTGGCGAAGGACGACGAAGCCGAAAAATGGAAGCAGGCCCAGAATGCGGATTTGGGCATAGGAGGAGGCAATCGGGATGACTTCTGCGGGCTGCTGCAGCAGGGGGAGAACAAGGTTCCCGGGGAGCAGGGCGATGGCCGTGGGAAAACAGAGGAGCAGGGCAATCAGCATTCCCCGTTGGACCGAGCGTCGGATCGAGTTCTTGTCGCCGGCGCCCACCGCCTGTGAAACCAGGGGGTCCAGCGCGAAGAGGACCCCCATCCCGAAGGAGGAGATGGTCATCGTTGCCAGATTTCCGAGGGCGACCGCGGCCAGAGCGACGGCAGAGACACGACCAACAACCATCGTGTCGACGACGCCCATCAGCATCAGGCCCAGTTGAACGGCGATAACCGGTAGTGCCAGCTTGAGAATGGCCTTCAGGTCTTCGCGCTCAGGTCTGACTAAGAAATGGCCCACCGATTTCCTCCCCAGGTGAGAGAATAGCAGGATTGTTGAGGTGCGTTGAGGTCCCACGTGTCACAAAGCTGACAATTATTGACCTTGGGGTGGCTGATTCGGCGGCACGTCGGCTTCAGGCTACTCCAGCCTATAGTTTGAGATCTCATTTATCCCTCCTTGCCAAGAAACTCAATGACGCGCAGGTTGCATCCTATGGACGATGCTCCCTCTCATACATCGGACACCCGCAACCAAGGTCGGCTGGAACAGTTTCTCTCTGCCCCACGCCGGGCTGTGTGGACGATGGCAGCACCGATGATGGCGGGATTGGCCGTCTACACCCTCTACATGATCGCCGACACGGCCTTCATCGGAACCCTGGGAACAGAGGCCTTGGCAGCCGCCACCTTCGTGGGACCGGTGTTTTTTCTCATGGTGGCGTTGACCATGGGTCTGAGCACGGCGGTGACCGCGTTAGTGGCCCAGGCTGTGGGACGTCGGGACGCGGACGGCGCGGATCGGGTCGCGGGAACCGCGATGTCCTTCGGCATCGTGGTCGGGTTCGGAATGGCCTGGCTGGGCTTGCAAACAGGACCCAGCCTCCTGACGCAACTCGGTGCGAGCGGACATAACGCAGCCCTCGCATGGGAGCACTTCCAGGTGATTTGCCTGGTCGTTCCCCTGTTCTTCATTTCAAGCGTCTTTCGCTCGGTCAGTTTAGGTCCTATTGAGATTCGCAGCGGCTACGCGAGTTCGGGCAGGGGACCTCTATCGTTTTTCGTCTATCGTGTCTATCGTCTTCTCCCCTCCCTCCTTACTCCTCCCTCCTTACTCCTCACTCCTCGCGCCCGGAAGTCACCGCGGCTTCGTCGCGCACTTTCTCGATTTCGAGAGAATGCTCTCGAAATCGAGAAAAGCGTAAATATCCCATATAATCAGTGGTTTAGAAGGCCCAGCTAGCTTCAGGCCGGCGGAAAACCTCTCAATATCGAGAAACCCTTCCTTCCACAGGTCTTATGGCGCCCATCACTTCAACTAACTGCAATGATGGGTCTTATCTCTGGAGACTTCCCAAACTTCAGTCTCGGGAAGGCCTGGCATCATTCTTGCGAAGTCACCTGGACAGAACGATGCAGATTCAAGACTGCAAAGAAGGAGGCTTTTGATGAAATACAAACCCTTGAATGTCTGCCGGGGCGTCCTGCTCCTGCTCCTGCCCCTACTCTTTTCGGCGTCGGCTGCAGCCCAGTGCCTGGTACCCAGTGCGGCCTACCCGAGCATCCAGTCTGCCGTCGATGACGGCGCGTGTTCAGGAATTACGGTCGCCGCAGGTGTTTTCGGAGAGTCCCTGTTGATTCAGCGGGACCTCAGTCTTCGCGGCGCCGGAAGTGACGCGACCCTGCTCGAAGGCAATGTGGAGATCACTGCAGGCTTGCTCGACCTGACGGGACTCCATATCGCCGGCATGACGGATGCCCTGAAGGTGCATTCCGGTGCGGAGGTCTCCGCATTCGATGTGGAGGTTCTCGACGGACAGGCCGCGACCCTGCTCTTTGCCGACGGTTTCGAGACAGGTGCGACAGACCAGTGGTCCGGGGCGACACCATGAGCTTCATGTGGAAGGAGGCCCCTTTGGTCTCCGCCACTTTGACGAATTCTAATCTCAGGGAGGAATGATCATGAAAAAGAAACTGATGTATGTGTTTCTGTGTGGATTCTGGCTGTGTCTCAGCGGTCTTGCATTGGCCACAGAAGGAGTTTCACCCGGCGCGGTGGACCATGTGGCCCAACTCAACAACCCCTGCCCGACCTTCAGCTGGACCTCGGTCGAGGGGGCCTCAGGATATGAACTCGTCGGCTATGTACTCCCTGAGGATCCACAGGCGGCGCCGAGATTCGATGAGGAGTCCGAAGTGCTCTATCGGCGCCTCCCCGCTGGTTCGACGAGTTGGACGCCGGCTGCCGATCAGTGTCTTGCCCCCGGTGGGCGCTATATCTGGTTCGTCCGTTCGGTGAGTGAGCTCGCGGGCGACGAGGTGGTTGAGGCGGGGGACTGGTCGGAGGGCCGGTACTTCGCGGTGCCGTCGGCGCCCTCGGCCGAGGAGATGAAGCGGGCGTTGGAGGTGCTGCGGCGGTGGGACGCCGCGAAGGGAGAGGGATCGCTGCCGCTGACGGCTGCCGCTGTCCCTGCCGCTGCCACTGTCCCTGCCACTGCATCGGGATCGACCGGCCATCGCAAGTCGGTGCCGACGGCGTCGGCGGCGATCCGCGGCGAGAACCCGGAAACCGATTCCGAGGCGTACGGCGTGGTCGGGGTGAGCGCGTCGGTCTACGGCGCAGGTGTCGGTGCAGCGAACACCGAGGGTGGGCCCGACCTGTTGCTCGACGGGACCCTCGACGGCGGGACGAATACCTCGGTTTACGAGTGGGGGATCGACCGTTCCTCGGCGAGCGATGAGACCTTTTGGGTCCGTAACACGGGTGGCGGCGCCATGACCCTCGACGTGAACGGAACGCTTCGGGGTACCGGGCTCGACTGTCCGGACTGCGTGACTTCCGCCGGAATCCTCGACGGTGACGTCGGCAAAGCCGACCTGGCGGACGGCTCGGTGACCGGAGCCAAGATCGTCAACGGGGCGGTGGATTCTGCCAAGATCCGCGCGGGTGCGGTGGAGAACGCCCAGCTCGCCGACAACGCGGTCACCACCGGGAAGATCCTCGACGGCACGATCGCGGCCGCCGATCTGGCCGACAACGCGGTGACCGGGCGCAAGATCCAGGACGGCGCGGTCCGCACCGCCGACCTCGGACCGAAGGTGGTGACCACCGACAAGATCGCGGACAACGCGGTGACCGGAGTCAAGATCGCGAACGGATCGATCGCCACCACCGACCTCGACAACGGCTCGGTGACCGGGACCAAGCTCGCCGACGATGCGGTGGCGACGAGACACCTCAAGACGGGCGCGGTGGACTCGGCGGCGATCCTTGACGGGACCATCACTGCGGCCGATCTGGCTCCCGAATCGGTTGGGAGCAGCGCGATCGAGGACGGCGGGATCGCCACGGCCGACATCGATGCGGGCGCGGTCGGCACCGGCCAGCTCGCCGACGGCGCGGTCACCGCGGACAAGCTCGCGCCGGGCGCCATCGGGGCGGGCAGTCTCGCCGACGATTCGGTGACCAGCACGACGATCTCGAACGGCACCATCGCCGCGGTTGACCTTGCAGACGGTGCGGTGACGGGCAGCAAGCTGGCAGATGGTTCCGTGCAAAACGCAAAGCTCGGTCCCGGAGCGGTTATCACCGACAAGCTCCACGACGCGGCGGTCACGAACGCGAAGATGGCGATGAACTCGGTCACCTCATCGAAAATCCTCGACGGCAGCATCGTCGGCGCCGATCTCGCGGATGGCGCCGTCTCGGGCAGCAAGCTCGGCCTGAATTCGGTCACCGGGGCGCATATTGTCGATGGAGCGGTCGGGGGAACCGAGCTTGCCGACAATGCAGTTTTTTCGACGAAGGTCTTGGACGGGTCGCTCTCAGGGGCGGATATCTCCGACGGTTCACTTTCAGGGGTGGATATTGCAGACGGAAGCATTCATCCGGTCGATGTTGGCAGCGGATTCTTAACCTCGAAGAGCGACGTGTACGCCGTGAGCGAGGTCGTCGATCTGAGCGATTGGGGCGAGTGGATGACCCTGTCGGCGAGGTGCAATGACGAAAATGACATTCCGATCGCAGGTACATGCAACGCTTGGGAACACAGCATAGACCTCTATATCGAACCTCCTGTTTATGTTAGTTGGGATAACCCGCTTTACAGGTCAGAAGTAACCTGTCTGTTTCTCAACGTAACGCTCGAGCATATCAATGGTTCAGCGACGATTTACTGCGTGGATATACCGTGAGTGCCCAACGTTCACAGCAGTCTCGACACGCTGATCTCAGCGGCTCCGTCGGGCAATTCGTCGAACGAATCGTGGTGGCGCGTCGGACGTGCCAAACCGGACACGCGGACTGGAAACGTCGAAGCGACGAACCGCCTCGAGGTCACGCGGGCTCGGTGCCTGGCGCCGCTCCATCGCCTTGAGGACACGAAGGAGAAATAGATGAAAAACGCACAATCTCTCACAGCATTCCTCGCGATCGTCCTGCTGTGGCTCGTAGCGACGCCAAGCATCGCCACCGAGACCGTCTCCCCCGGCGCGATCGACCGCATGGCGCAGGTTAACAACGCCTGTCCGACTTTCAGCTGGGATGGGGAGGCGGGCGCGGTCATGAACGAAATGGTCGCCTGCGCCATCCACGAGGGAGGGCGTTGCGCTCAGCGGAAGGTGCCACCTCAAATCCGCAGGAGCGAGATCGAAACCGGCTGCGCTTCCAGGTTCGCCCTACAATAGGGGTATGACGAGGAGGCTACACAAAGCCCCAGGTAGCGAAGACCCTCCGGAGGCCCCGGGCTGCTTTTCGGATGAGTATATTTTGGGAGCGGCCCGGGCACTGGGGGCGCTGGCCGAGGCGGTTCCCCGGCTGATCGAGGCAACGCCCGCCTGCATCTTCAATGGCCGAGTCCCGGACCGCGGCCATTTCAGACCGGTCGAAGAGAAGGAGATCTTCAGCTGGTTCGCCCGTTTTCTGACCATCCGCAGCGAACTCTGGGACCTTCTTCGTGAACTTTCAGAACCGGTCGAGGCTCAGGTTTCCCGTATCATCAGCACCTTCGAGTGGCGCTGCTTTGTTCTCGGATATTCGGCGGCCTGCCTGATTGTCCGCCTGGACCGGCACCTCATCGAGGATGCGGCCACCGGGAGCCCGGCTCAACGGAAGCTCAATGAAGGCAGCTCCGGACACCGGATTCCCAGGAAGCAGTTCACCAGGATTTTCGAATCCCTGACCGACCCCTCTCATGCAAAGGCGATGCGTGAGGCCATGCTTTTCAGCAGACGACATCGGGCACTCATCGAGGGCATGAAGGAGGACGAGTTTGTTGGTCGCTTCGTAAATTCCCTCTCAGAATTCGAGGCCTCCCTTGATCCCAGTCGACGCCGTTATCTTGGGAGACTCCTTTCATTCCTCTCTCACAGTTTCCGAAGGCGCGGCGCTTCGGGCCTCCAGCAGACTCTCTTTGCGATTCTCGAGAATTCCGGCCGTCTGATCTCGGATATTCATGCCCCGTGGATGGAAACCGGGATCCCGCCCGAAGCCCGCAGGGAGATCCTGGAATTGCTGATGCCGGGAGACGTCCTGATTACTCGACATGATTACGCCCTGACGAATCTCTTTCTCCCGGGTTACTGGCCCCATGCCGCCCTGTACGTCGGAAGTTGTGAGGATCGAGAGCGGCTCGACATCGAGGTCGATTCGGAGCGCCGCCGGCGCTGGAGCGGCAATCGTCGGGTTCTGGAGGCCCTCAAGGATGGCGTGCTTTTCCGAGATCCGGAGCAGACCCTGGCGGTCGATGCCGTGGCTATCATCCGTCCGAAGCTTGAAGAAGAGGAGATTGCCCTGGCGCTTTCGCGGGTTTTGGAACACGAAGGAAAGGCCTATAACTTCGATTTTGATTTCTTCCGATCCGATCGTCTGGTCTGCACCGAGGTCGTCTACCGGGCCTTTGACGGGGTCTCCGGCATTGAGATTCCGCTCAGAGAAAGGTCAGGGAGGCCGACCCTCTCCGCGGAGGATCTCCTGGATCTTGCGCTGGAGAGTCGGGGCTTCGAGCCGGTTGCGATCGCCGGTGCGACGAACTGTCCCGACCGGGTTGCCACGGGCCTCAAGGCGCGGGAACTGATCGCCGACAGCTACTGAGGCGGTCCCGGCATCCATCCTGTGACCCCTTGAGGTGCCACGTGTCACAAAGCTGACAATGTTTGACCTTACCGTGGCTGATTCGGCAGCACATCGGCTTCAGAACACTGAGCTGAAAACCTGACGGCCAATATGTCGAGCACTTTCCGGAACCCACCATCAGTTTGTTGCGCTTGTAGACCATCTGACACCCACCTGCTCACCGAGCCTGACGCTTTCCCCAATAGCTTCGCTGCTTCATTCGTCTCGTATCCGAACCGGGAAACTACAAAGGTCGCGAACAGACATCGATTCCATGACAGGTACGTCAAACTCTACCCCGACCGCTTCGATTCTCCGATGGACACCCGAACAGCCTCCGGGCAACTTTGTGAACTCTGTGACACGTGGCACCCAAACCCGGAGGGATGGCGCGGTGTGACGGCAACGTTGCGTGCCGTGCCGGGAAACGCGGCCTCGCACATCTGGCGAAGGGCACGCCCACCGGGGAGCGCAGTCTCTCCCCGCCTCCTGCAGCGGGGTCAGGTCAAACAACTCTGACAATCCTGAACGCACAGACTCTGTTCTCCTGGCCGTCCTCCATGAGCTGGACAGATGTTTTTCTTCATGATATAACGATTTCTGGCGACAAAGTTGCCGGAAATGAGTCAAATATGGCGATACGACGGCGATTTTTCAAGGATCCCAGCCTCGACTTCTTCCTTTTCGGTCCACGGGGAACGGGAAAGTCGACATGGTTGAGGCAGGTCTTTCCGGACGCACTCTTCATTGATCTTCTCGCACCGGATGTGGAGCGGCGATACTTGGCCCGTCCGGAGCGGCTGTCGGAGCTTGTCGCCGCGCATCCGGAGGCGGGAATCATTGTGATCGACGAGGTCCAGAAGGCGCCGGCCCTGCTCGACGTCGTTCATCTGTGGATCGAATCACCATCAGGCCCGCGCTGGGTGCTGACGGGTTCGAGTTCGAGGAAACTCAAGAGGGCGGGAGTTGATCTCCTGGGCGGCAGGGCCGTGTTGCGTTCGATGCCTCCCTTCCTCGCAGCGGAACTCGGGGGGGATTTCAGCCTGCCCGATGCGCTGGAGTTGGGGATGCTCCCGGTTGTATTGGGATCAAAAAACCCGGCGGATACCCTGGCGGCCTATGTCGCTCTGTATATCAGGGAGGAAGTTCAGAGGGAAGGGATGGTCCGGGATATTTCCGGATTTTCACGTTTTATCGAAGCCGTGAGCTTTTCCCAGGCGTCCGTGCTCAATACCTCTGAAGTCGCCCGTGAATGCCAGGTGAGTCGGAAAACGGTCGAAGCCCACATCTCGATCCTCGAAGATCTCCTGCTGTCCTGGCGAATGCCCGTGTTTTCGAAGCGCGCGAAACGCCGCCTGATCTCGCATCCGAAGTTCTTCTGGTTTGACTGTGGAGTTTTTCGGTCCGTGCGTCCTTCAGGTCCGCTGGATCGCTGCGAGGAAATCGCCGGGGCGGCACTGGAGGGTCTGGTTGCACAGCATCTGAAGGCGTGGATCGATCTGGGCAGCCCTTCCGCCAGTCTCAGTTTCTGGCGAACGCCTTCCGGGACCGAGGTCGATTTCATCGTGTACGGCCCGAGTGTTTTCTCGGCAATCGAGGTCAAGCATTCCGCGGTTGTTCGTCGCAGGGATCTGCGGCCGCTGAAGAGCTTTAGGGAGGATTATCCCGAGGCCCGGCTTCGCCTGCTGTATCGCGGGCGGGAACGACTCGAGATCGACGGAATTCTCTGCATTCCCGTTGAGGAGTACCTTGGGCAGGTGGTCCCGGGCATGGCCCTGCCCTGAGCCGGGTCCGAAATGCAGGAACGCTCCGGCCCGGCGTTGTCAGCCTTGTCTGAGCCGCCACTTCTTCACTTTCTCGATTTCGAGAGAATATTCTCGAAACCGGGAAAAGCCTGAATATCCCATATAGTCAGTGGTTCAGAAGGCTAAACGCTGCGTTTGAGACAACTTCCTGGATCGAGGCCCTACGTTTCGAACTGCGCAGTCGCTGAATCCCCTTTTTCTGGAGTTGATGAACGCGTTGCCTTGATAATCCAAGACTCTCGGCAATCTCCTCCAATGTGAAAATGCAGCATCCTTCTAAACAGAATCGATGACTTAGAACGAGTGCGTGATTGTCTGACAAGACTTCTGAAAGGTAAGCAACAACAGCCGTACCAATTCGATCGATCACAACATCAAGGTCGTTTCGTGTCAATTCGCGAATTTGGTCCTGTGTTAGCCCCTGTTTTCGGAGGATGTCGCTCAGTTTTGTCGGTTCGCCAATAACGGACTCAAGGAACCCATTCATGATCTCAACTCGTTCGATGAGGGAAAGGTCTTTCATACCGGATTGCCAGTTATCCGCCTAATTCATGATTCGCGCGGTTTGGCTATAAAGGCTTTTCATGCTTGAGTTTCCTTAGAGTTCCTTTGCATCAAGTTCTGCCTTGAGTGAGGGCGTGGCACCGTTTCATGGGTTGCGCATCGGTTCGAGATTGAACCACGAAAGAAGAACACTGAAACGGTGTATTAAGCGCGATTCTTGTAGACCTCACTCCGGTGCCCGACTTTGACAACGAAGACGATGAGTTCTTGATCGTGGATCGAGTACAAGATTCGCCACACGCCCTGCCGAATTCGAAATCGATTAGATTTTCCGGATAGTTTTTCACAGCCGTGAGGGCGCGGATTATCAGCTAGTTGAGCGATGCGAGACGTAACCTGCCTTCGGACCTTTTTGGGTTCTATACTCTCGATTTCCTTGGCGACCGAGGCTTTGATGCGAACCTTAAATTTTGCCACGGCGCTTCAACGACTTGAGGTACTCTTCGAAATCAATATCAGGTTCATTTTCGCGCTCGTCGAATACTGCAAGGTCGTAAGCATCTTCGGAGAGAGAATCGCGCACGGCTTCGTTCACCATTTCTGATATTGACCTGTCCATTGAGGCGGCCCTAAGTTTGAGCGCACGGTGAATCTCTGGATCAAAGTAGACGGTGGCTCTACGAGTATCAGTCATGTAGACAATATAACGTCTCGACGCTTTAACGTCAATAGCCTCACGCATTATTCACCCAGATTTGACCCTAACTGCTTTTCATGCTTGAGTTTCCGTACCTTTCATTTCGCAGGAAATCATAGTTGCTATGCGGACGCCAGGCAAGGAGTATGAGCGCATTGGTCATGAGTCAGGACAGGGATCCACGGAAGTTATTTCCTATACATCCAGGCCCCAGCCAGACCGCCCGGGCTCGTTCAATAATTGGATCAGATCACGGATCGCTTCGCTCTCACGACCTCTCCTTGTTCGTTGGGCCATTTACTCGGCATTCATATTCTTCAGGATTTCCTTATGCCGAGGCACCGCTTCGATGACTCCATTTTTAGGATTGATCCAAAGGAAGTGAGACCCTCCTTCTCTTTTCATATAGCATCCGGCTATCCGAAGTTTGCGTTCCAAATCTCGGCGCTTCATGCAACTTCAACTTTCTCACGAATTGCATCTTCAGGTAATCCGCGAAGAATATCTTGCCTGCGATCCTCCAGGATTAGTTCAATGACCTCTCTTAAGTTGTCCTTCGCTTCTTCTATCGTTTCTCCCTGTCCGTTTGCTCCCGGTACTTCCGGGCATATTGCCCAATACCCCCCCTCTGGGGCCGGCTCGATAATTGCCGTAAATTCAGCTTTCATTTCTTCCTCCTTTTTCCGTTGGCCCAATGTGTGATTCGTGCACTTAGGCTATAAAGGCTTTTCATACTTGGGTTTCCGCACCTTTCATTTCGCAGGAAATAATAGTTGGTATACGGGCTCGAGGCAAGGAGTATGAGCGCATTGGTCAAGAGTTGGGACAGGGATCCACGGAAGTTATTTCCTATACATCCAGATCCCAGCCTGACCGCCCGGTTTCGGGCGACAACTGGATAAGATCGCGGATCGCTTCCCTCTCGGGATTTGTCATCGTACCTTTGGTACCGAATTCTTGAGAAGCCGCTTACTGCAAGAGCGTTGCAAATTTCTTGATCGTTTCCTTTACGACGGTATGAGGTGCCGTTCCAGCTGGCCGGAAAACTCTTGCCCGCCAATCTACGCTCTTGAGTTGGTCCGCAAGGACAAAGCCATGGATGTCAGAGCCTTCGGGAATCTTGACTTCAAAAGGGTAACCTTTTCCTTGGCTGGTGATGGTACATACGAGCGCCAGGCCGATGCGTTGATTGTAGGCCAGAGGAGAC
Source organism: Thermoanaerobaculales bacterium (assembly GCA_024763555.1). GTDB lineage: Bacteria > Acidobacteriota > Thermoanaerobaculia > Thermoanaerobaculales > Sulfomarinibacteraceae > JANTFG01. The sequence goes on along the minus strand of JANTFG010000003.1, from coordinate 19,429 downwards.
AAGACAAGAGCCGGTCTGGTGCCTGCCTGCTCGTGGCCGGCTTGTGGGTCAAAGCTAAGCCAAACGAAATCGCCTCGATTAGGTGCGGATTTCACAGGGCTTCCTTGCCTGCAGGCCGACCCCAGTCGACCAGCGAATGGATGTTTTCATCGGTCACCTGGTCCAGGAGAGTTTCAAGTTTGTATGGGTTTTCCAGTGCGGGCCGCAATATCATCGCTCCGTCCTCCAGAGAGAGTTCGACAGGGGCATTCTGATCAATACCCAGATCGGAGGCAAAGGCCCTCGGGATTCTCACGGCCAAGCTGTTTCCCCATTTTCGAATGTTGGTTCTCATTTACCCTCCGTAGCTACAAAGAATATACGCGCATACTGCGTTGTAGTCAAGGAATCGCGACTTAAAGCCACGAAACCGCTAGAAATGGCCGCCGTTAACATTTTGTACCTCGGCGCTGCGATTCTCCGGAGCAACCTCTGCGCCGCTGTCCGACGGCAGCTCATCGTGCCATAGGTCGAAGAACTCCCCGGCCCGGATGGTCTTCATGCGCGGATGACGATTGAGCCACTCGAGTACGGCCCCTCGCTGCTCGGGGGATGTCCTGGTGCCCGGAGGGCCGTCCGCGTATGCCACTCCGGACCAGGACCCATCCCGGCCTCCGCCACCAAACAGTAGGCCGTTGTCCTCGATTGCGTAATCCAGGAAGGCAAAGAGCAAGTCGTTGTCCTCCTCGATGGTAGCGCCCGGCTCGAACGTGAACGAAACCTCGAAGCCGATCTCCTGGAACTCCCCAAGGTGTCTCTTCTTTCTGAGTCGCTTCTTCATGATGATGGGCGGAGGGATTGGCCTAATGAACGATTCGCGCGGTTAGGCTATAAAGGCTTTTCATGCTTGAGTTTCCTTGAGATTGATTTCCATTAAGTTCTACGTTGAGTGAGCATCGTGGCACCCGCTCGCTCAGTTCTCTTTGATTCCCCAAGAGGCCTTTCCGGGTTGGTTCAACACCAGGTGATGTCGAGGTTTCACGCGACACCAACCCATAGTCATTCGGCAGGTTATATCTTGTGTTTTCTAGTTTTATGAACCTGGCGGTTCATCGACCAACTGCGCGTCATGCCAAACCGCCACAATCCACACGACATCCCCTTGGACTCGATAGAAGAACCGATATGGATGGACGAGCAGCTCGCGGTACGGGATATCGATGAATTCGGGTATTCGCCTGCCAGAATCCGGAAAGCTCAACAGCCGCTTCAACTTTTCGTGCGCCTTGCGTTGGAACTTCGAGGCCGCGCCAGGTTTGTCACGTCTAATGTAAGCGATAGCTTCGAGGAACTCGAGCCGTGCCGCAGGTGTGAAACGTACTTTCACTCGTCTGATTCCGCCAATAATGCTGCCGCTTCCGACATCACGTCGTCCAGGTCAAATCCTCGCCCACTCGCGATCTCTTTTTCCCCCCGAGCCAACAACCGTAGGATCTCCAGGTCACGTTCCTTTCGCTCGTACTCTTCCACGCTCAGGATTACAGCCGCCGCCCGACCGCGTTGAGTGACAACCACAGGGTCGTTGCTTTCGTGTAGTTTCTTGAGCACGGCAGCAGCTTCCTGGCGAAGATCAGAAACAGGGACTATCTCCGGGATTCTAGTCATGACGCTCTCCCATACATCAATTTAAAGTACCTTTAGAAGTACGTCAAGATGATCCGCAAAAGGCTATGCGGTAGGGCCGAATGTTCGCGGGCATACCCTCTCAGCTACTCAAACCGCCCGGGCTCTTTCAACGACCGGATAAGATCGCGGCTCGCTTCGCTCTCACGATCTACCCTTGTTTGTTCGGCTTCTTATCTTCTGTGTTTCCAATAACCTGGTTTGCGGTGAAGATGCATAATCGCCACAATGAATATTCCGTCTTTCTCTTCTGAATACAGAACACCATACGGGAATCGTCTTACCAAAGACCTCCTGACATTGCCTTCAAGAACAGCCCATGTCTTTGGAAAATCGACTGACCGACTGATTGTTGAATGAACTTCCAGGGCGAAGTCATACCCCAACCCTGTCTCAACGTCCTCGTAATAATCTATTGACTCATTGAGTTCTTCTTCTGCTTCTGGATGAAAGGAAAAGCTCATTTTTCGAACTTTTTCCATACCTTATTAAATACCTCTTCTCCTGGAATTGCCTTAACTCGACCAGACCTGAGTTCCTCAAGGCGCCTCTGTGCTTCTTTAGCCCATATCTTGTCTATCTCTGATTCTGGATGGTTCAGGCTCCGCAACAGCGAATCCACCACCAAGGCCCGTTCTTCCACCGGAAGTGATACCGCTTCATCGATAAGTTGTTTTGTGTTCATGTTTTCACCTTTGTTCGATGTGGCTTATCTAGCCGAACTACTAATTATACGTCCGAAGTGACGCGCTGTAACACAGCAGGGTAATAGGCGTCATATTTTTGTCTCCCTCCAACTACCATGATATCATGCACCTAGTGTCATCTCGTGAAGATTCCCTTGATGACTCGGCCAGTATTTGGATCGATAGTGGCTGTTTCACCCTCCCATGACGCGCATACGATTTCCCCGTCTTCAAGGAATATCGGATTCGCGTATGCGTCTGTGGGGGAGGTTCTCTCAGCGAACCAGACAAGATTCAGGTCGAAATCGAGGCAGTACAAGTTCGACGCCTCTGGCGGGAATTGGTAGTAGTCCTCGCGGACGATCAACCTGCCATTCAGCTCGATCACCTCGACCACCACAGTTCCGATTGGCATCCACCGGGCACGTACTTCCCCTGTAGCGGTCTCAATCTTGTGGATTGATCCATCTGAGATTGCGTATCGGAAGTGTTTCGGAGTTTTCAAAAGGTGTGCCTTTTTCGGACCGGGCGATTCAGCGCACTGATGGCGGCCCCTCGGTGACGCTCGAACTATCAATTGGCAATGCGGGGCCGTCATTCGGTGGAGCGCCTGCTTCGGTTCTCTTTCTCTTTCTCCACTCTTGGATCAACCCATTCGGAAGCCACAGAAGGCTCCAGTTCCCGATGTCAACAAGGGGTATGACGATCATCCAGTTCTTTTCGGGTCGGGGATAAACCAGATGGGCCAGAGCTACAAGGATGAAGGAGACGATCGGAACAGTCGAAGGATGCCGATCAATCCCGCGCTTCTTGTTTCGGATGCTGGCAGCAACGCAACCCCAATTCATTGCGACGATGTAACCTGCAAGAAGCAGAAGGATAATCGCCAAAATGAGACGGCTGGTATCCACGCTATCTCACCGAACCACTGGAGTTCAGCGGACGTGTTAGGTGCCTCATGATACCCATGCTGAGTTTGCGCCTGACGGAACCCAGAATCCGAAGAGAAACCAGGCACGGTGGCCCTCTCCACCAGCATCAAGAGGCCCGTTCCAGTAAACAACCGCCACTTGCGCGACGATCGGTGTTTGCCAAGCGATTTCGGCACACAGTTTGGTGAATCCTGGTTTTGTGGTGTTGTCAGCAATCCAGTCACTTGGGGCATCGACCTCGCGAATCACCGACTTGCCAAGCGGCTGCATCATCCCCTGGAGCCTTGCCACGCCTTCAGAGCCGAGTGTCTGGTCGAGATCCGGGCAGAGAACCAAGGTCTCAGGCGCGGCGTTTTCGTGCTGTTGGCTGCCTCTCGTTTCGTAGTGCTGCCGAGCCTCCTCAATATCCATGGCGATCATTTTGGGCACCGATGAAAGGGGGCCGTCTTTTCCCACAGTGATCCAGAGCCCAAGTTGCAGGCCGATGACGATCGCCAGTGGGATCAGAATTCGTTTCTTCTTCATTTTTCAGTGCCCTGGACGCACCTAATACATTATTCGCGCAGTTTGGCTATAAATGCTTTTCATGCTTGGGTTTCCTTGAGGTTCCTTTGCATCAAGTTCTGCCCTGAGTGAGCAACATGGCACCGTTTCAGCCGATTCTATTTACCTGCTTGAACCGTTGTCCCCTCTGGGTTTTGAGGTCTGCTTACCGTGTGGAGTACTGATACCCAATCGAACACAACGCGGCGGGATTGGCAACATTGGTGATTGCATGATGAAAAGGAAGAACGTACCGGGGGAGTCAATGAATCACTGGACAGTCGACGGACGGAGAGCTTCGGCCCAATCTTCGCTCCACTCAACACCAAACGCGGCTCAATTCCCCAGGAAAACACTAGGTCAATGGGGTACCAGCTTCCAAAGACATCGTTTGTCCATCTTTCAGAGACAACAGCCCCGCCGGGGCCAAATCCACTCCAATTCAGTCTGTCGATTGAGAATCATGCAATGCCTCGATCGCGGCACTCAGGTTCGCTCTCGCCTGTGATTCGAACCGATCTTGAAAGCATCCGTTCTGATAGATTCTTGGCCTTTCGAGAAAACCCGCCAGGATATCGGCACGTTTCCGCCGATAGATCATCCAAGGAACCCACTTGTATTCTTCTCGAACCCCAGTTTCGAATCTTCTATACCGGTCGGGATCGGTCCCCAGAATCGCCAAGTCAATGTCCACAATGAATGATTGATCTCTCGTTTCGGCATCCGAACTGTGCAGTGTCGCCATGATCAGGTCGTAGACACGTTTGATTGCCGCTGCCGGGGCGCCATTCGCAACCAGAAATTTCTCGGCCCATACAGCACTTTTGAACTCGTTATCGGAACGGTGGGGAACGTAAACCGCGTCATGGAACCAAAGGGCCATTTCAATCTCATCGGGACAATCAGGAAGATCGGATACACAATCGAGGTGGTTGAGACACTCGTCGATATGGTCGAGATTGTGGTATCGGCGGTGCTTTTCAGAGTAGGCCGCCACAAGATGGGTATAGGTGTTTTCGCACCTTGGAAAGTACCAAGCGCTCATGAGATTCAGCCATCGGTCAAGATTTATCATATTCGGGGCGCATCGTCTTTCCGGATTCCAACGGCCTGCAGGAGGTTTTTCCCAGCCAAGACCGAATACAACCAGGCCTTTCGCCAACGATTTCCTAGCAGGACTATGTGAACATGCCATCCCGATTCACGTCGAGCGCTGTAGCCGCTATACAGAATGGTGAACGCCTCGGAATCTCCCAGAACTTCGGATGCGAGCTGTTGCGCGTAGTCGATCCCCAGCTGGAGCATTTCGGTAACCTCTTCCGGCCTGGGTTCTCCGTGCTCCTTCGGGAACACCAAGACATAGTAGTTCGGGATCAGATCCCGTCTAATCGGTATCAACCGGCACGACTTCCCGGTCGACAGACCGATGCGTTTTTCGATTTCAAGGCTGGTCATGCAGTGTTTCTTGGGGTCGCCGCCTAATCCATGATTCGCGCGGTTGGGCTATAAAGGCTTTTCATGCTTGAGTTTCCGAACCTTTCATTTCGCAGGAAATTATAGTTGGTATGCGGGCGCCATGCAAGGGGGTGAGTATGAGCGCTTTGGTCATGAGTCAGGACAGGGATCCACGGAAGTTATTTCCTATAGCCCCGCCGGGCATTCGTCCGGTGTGGAGTGAAGAGTAAGGAGTGAGGCGTGAGGGGAGAAGACAGAAGACGAGAAAGGATGGTAATTCCTCGGAAGACCGCCCGGGCTCGTTCAACAACTGGATAAGATTGTGGTTCGCGGACTCACACAATCTATCCTTGCTCGTTCGGCCGGTTTTGGTTTGGCGTTCTGTCACACTTCATAGTTGAACTCAGGCATGTAGTGGTCAGAGGGATAGGACCAGTCGGAGACCCTCATCCATTGCCTTGAGTTGCTGCCTTGACAACGAGCCGATGTGCTCGAGGAGAAATGATTTGTTGACGGTAATGAGCTGCGAGACGTTGATAACCGAGTTCTTTGGGAGGCAGGATCGCGACGCCTTTACCAGGACGTTGCCTGGAGCCTTCGCTAAGTCGAGGTTTGAACTGATGATTGCGGCTACCACTGTCTCGATTCGACTTGAGTTGAAGGCGTCCGACTGGACAATGACTACTGGTCGACGGGAGCCAGGCTCTGAAGCCCTGGGTTTCCGAAGCGCTGCCCACCAGACCTCACCGCGTTGCACTACCAGTCGCCCTCAGGAAAAGAGCAAGCCTGCAATTCTTGAAGGTCTTCATCGAGTGCGGACGGTTGCAGGGCGTACAACTCATCAAGCGTCGCGGTGATCTTGGACGAGTCGTGCTGCTCAAGAAATCGCGAGACAGCGGTGGCATAGAGCTCGCTGCGGCTCATGCCGAGCCTGTGCGCGAGATTCTCGGCTGCCTCGAAGACTTGATCGGGTACGGAAATCGCTGTTTTCATGATTAGAGTATAACTCCGGTTATACCAAGATGCAAGTGAATGTGGGCCGAATGAACGATTCGCGCGGTTAGGCTATAAATGCTTTTCATGCTTGAGTTTCCTTGAAGTTCCTCTGCATCAAGTTCTACGTTGAGCGAGCATCGTGGCGGCGTATTTGGAATTGCAAAATGACAGCTACCCTCCTAAACGGGGTATTAGGCCATAGATGGCTACGAGTCAGCATCATGTAGTTCGACAATGCGACCTTCCGATCAGCATCTCTAGTCTGATTGGACTCCCTCTGGCCAGCAAACGAAGTGACCGTTGACCAAGACAATGTCCGCGTCGAAGGATGCTGTGCATCCTGGAGCGTATGCACCGCCCCCTGGCAAATCGGCCTCTCCGCACTTCCCGTAGCTGACGATAGTGTAACCACTCCCGGTTGCGCTAACCTGCCAGGGCTCGCCCCAGGCATCTCTGAGGGGGATGGCCTGCAGTCCAGAGAGTTCGCGGCGAAGCTCTTCGGCGTTGTTTGCGGTGGGGTATCCCCCTTGCTGGCTGCGATACAGCTCAATTCCCTCCGAAATGTCTCTCATTGCTGCCATCGTCCACTTCTGGCGACCTCGGTTGATTGCTCCGAACAAAGATGGACCGGACCAGAAGTGTCCGAGAAACCAAGGAAACACGAGGAGAGCGAGGAGGGTCTGCGTCCTCCAGGCAGCACGGTCACGGTTCAGGAAAGGCAGCTTGTGAAGAGCATAGAAGGCAACAAGTGTGAGTGCGGTGATGGCGAGGTAGAGCAATGAAGCGTGGCGTTGCAGCCAAGTGCAAGAGTCAGATTCCGCCAAACATGTGGCGAGGCCGAACAACCACGAAAGGAACGCAAGTGCGCCACCGCACAGGATCCAGCTGGCTCGTGTCAACGCACTTCGTTTCCTCGACATCGGTATGACTTGTTCAGGGCTGGCCTAAAGCATGATTCGCGCGGTTTGGCTATAAATGCTTTTCATGCTTGAGTTTCCGCACCTTTCATTTCGCAGGAAATAATAGTTGGTATACGGGCTCGAGGCAAGGAGTATGAGCGCATTGGTCATGAGCCGGGCCAAGGATCCACGAAAGTTATTTCCTATACATCCAGGACCCCGCCAAGCCATCCGGGCTCGTTCAACAACCGGATAAGATCGCGGCTCGCTTCGCTCTCACGATCTATCCTTGTTCATTTGGTGCCTCCACCTGACATCCGCTCCTCGAATGTCTCGATCAGGTACGTGGCCATTGTGCCGGCCAGATTGACCGCCAATTGGGAATGGCGACGCGCTGGTTTCACCGCTCTGGCGCCCTTTCCGTGTGCGTCCCCGAGCCTGTTTCTCAGTGTCCCCAGGCCTTCTACCACTGCGGTACATCCACCCAGGATTTGTCTGAACACCTCTTCGGTATGCTGGCTCGGAGCGAGTTGGAACGCGTTCGCTGCGAGCCTGTAGAGCTTGGGCAGATCTGTGCGGTGATCGTACTGCACCCCTCGTTGATCAAGCACATGCTTCAGGACCGACTCGAGAAGTGATCGCGCCATGGTGATAGCACCCTCCGGGTCATCATGCTGTCTTTCCAGCGCCTTGCGCCAGCGGTCTCGAATGGTAGAGGCAGTGAACTGCGCGAGGACTTCATCTGCGGACTGCTCTGCCGGGAGCACACGGTCTGATGTGTCGAGATAGCAGGCAATGCACCGAACGTATGGGCCAATCTCCGACAGGACGTCCGCGACAAGGCCAAATATCTGTTTCCCTCCGGGTATGGCCAGGGTGTTCCTAAGCCTCTCATACTCACTGAGCGAGACCGATGCATGCAGGACGTTGAAGTCATCCCCGAAGTCATTTGTGGCGACGCTCAATCTGAAGGGAACAGAAGAGAGCGTCGTGTGAGCCCATTTTTCCCCCCGAGTCTCAAGCAGATCGCAGGCGTTGGCAATCAGGACCTGGAGTTCCGCATCTGTCAATGTGGGCTCGAACAACTCGAATTCTGTGTCGCCGTAGAGGAAGATCATGTTGGGTCTGGCTCCTCACATTGTTGCTCAGCGTCGGGGCTAGCGCGACGACGAGCGCAGGGTTCGACCGCACTCACGGGCGGCGGTACTCCGTACCGTGCAGTGCGTGGTTCGACAGTCCTTTCATCCAATGTACCAATTGTCGGGGAGGGCTGAGACCATGAACAAGAATCCGGCGATGGTGTAGCCAACGGCCATGAGTCCCGCGCTTGCGCAGGCACCGAGCAGGGATTCCTTGCGAACGGCAAGCACACCGACAATCAGGTGGCAGAGAAAAATGCAACTAAGGAATCCCCATGGGATGATAAAGTCAAGGACGGTGTCGTAGAACCGTGCGCTGAAGATGCCCCCATGTATGTCATGCCCGCGTGAGCCAATCAGCAGGAGCATTGCCACGCCAATGTGCGGCAATGTTGCCACCAAACCTGTGATCCATTTCTTCATCTCACTGCCTAATGCATGATTCGCGCGCTTAGGCTATAAATGCTTTTCATGCTTGAGTTTCCTTGAGTCTATTTCCATCAGGTTCCGCGCCGAGTGAGCAACGTGGCTCCCGCTCCGCCTTTGAGACGACCGGAAACCAAGAAAGACATTTGCTATACATCCAGGGCCCCAGTCAGACCGCCCGGGCTCCTTCAACAACTGGATAAGATCGCGGCTCGCTTCGCTCTCACGATCTTTTCTTGTTCGTTAGGCATTTGATTTGTCTTCACCCTTTCGAACCTGCTCCAACAGTTTCTGAAACACCTCCCAATCGGCGTCTTCGTAGAATTCCATCTCGATTGGGTATCTGGGATGATCGCGAAGAGCTGAATTCAAACCCTCCATGAATTGATCCTGGTTCGCGACGTAGTACGTGAGCACCTTCAGCCCGTTTCCTGTCCGACTATAGGCGTAGTGGCAGGAACCAGAAGCAACCAGTGTCTTTTCCACCGCGTTTTCGAGACCTTTCATTTGTTCAAGGACGCTTTCGGTGGGCATGCCATTATTGGCGGATCCATCGTACTCCCACGTGATTGCGGCCAACCAAGGAAGTGTCCAACGTGTCTGACCGTCGGGCAATTCATTCGCCAGCTTGAAGATGGGCGGAAAACCGTCTTCATAGGTTCTGGCGATAATGCCGATTTCTTGCTCTTCTGCCATGCTCCCACTCCACCCTAAAACCATTACGCAAACGAGGAATGCGATTTTCATAGACTGCCTTCTATGAGGTATGAAATGTCAAGCGTTGACTTGTGACAAAGAACAATTGCAAGGAAGAACAGTCTCGCCGGAGGGGAGTCCATTTTCCCCTTGATAGCTCCACGCCAGAGGTGTTACTTGGTCCTCCTCAAAGAATCCCGAACGCGCTTTGCAAATATTTCGTGAACCACAAACGTCATCGTCCCTCTTCCGAAATCTATGTACTTCGGGCTGATTTTTCCCTCTGTACGGGAGCAAGATTTGCACTGAGGCAGGTGTATCGTGACGGCCTGACGCTGGCCAAATCCTCTTCCGGCAATCGCCGAAAAGAACGGAACTCTGAAGAACCCAAGCATGATCTTCACAAAAATGCTTTCCCCGCCAATTTCTCTTGTGGAACTGACTTTCACCCTGCGCGTTGAAGGTTGACCGCACAAGGAACAACAGTCGGGAAAGTCCATTTTCCCTCCAATCTCAATGCTGGTCAGTTCCGGCCGAGCCCCCTGAAGGTCCTGAGGAGATCTTCCGCACGACGGGCAAAGACCATCGTCGTTCGGGAGGATTTTCTTGTGGCAATGTGGGCATTCAATGATCATGGAGTTTCCATACGAATCCAGCTCGCTCGAAGGCCTAATCCATGTTTCGCGCGCTTAGGCTATAAATGGTTTTCATGCTTAAGTTTCCGTAAAGTTCCTCTACATCAAGTTCTGCGTTGAGTGAGCACCGTGGCACTCGCTCCTACTCAATTCTCATTGATTCCCCAAGAGGCCTTCCCGGGTTGGTTCAACACGAGGTGATGTCGTGGCTTCGCACGACTTCAACCCTTTTTCGTTATCCCTATTCGTTGCCTCGGAAAACCACGGGCAACCCGAACACCGTGCTTCGTTATCGAGAACGAGGCTCATCAGATTGGACATGCGTGAATTGGGAAGAGAGCTTTCGCAGCCCAGGGAATCCGGCGGAAAAACTCACCCAATTCCCTGATTTAGTGTCAATTAGTTTCAGCAATCGACCCGTCAGAATCGACAACGCCGGCGTCCACTTGACCTTCGTACTGCGAAACTTGAAGCTCGAGACCGTTCCGTTTGCGAGAAAGAAGGTCGCGTTCCTCGGGCCAAGAACCGCATAAACTACTTCTCTCCTGTTGAGAAGCCTGAGAGGAACCCCGAGGCCTACGAGTACTATCAAGGGCACAAGCAAGGCCAACGAAAAGCCAACGAAGGACGCCACTCCCCACATGCCACCAAGGACGAATGTGATGCCGATCCACATGATTATCTGTTCGGACATCGGCTGCAAAGGTTCGTCGGCATTCTTCGCCGAATAGGGAATTGCCGGTAGCCTGGTGAAAACACGACCCTCTTCGGGTTTCGCTGCGTCAATGGCCATCACACAGTCGGCCCAATCATCAAACGAATCGAAAAACTCTACGTGCGGTAATCCGCTGATACTTGGGGGACCGGGAGTCCAGCAAAGAAACACCTGAGCATGTCGTTCTGGTTGGTTTCTGAAACGAAACAGAACCGTATCTTGGTCTACCCGATGTGCGACAGGTATCACATCGACTCCAGAAAGGGGATGGTGATCGCTGTCGGTTTCAATCCTCAGTTGCGAAAGGAAACCGGTCCTATGATCGGAGGGTATCTCCTTCCAAGGTGTTTCGAATTTGCAGCGACTTCCCATAGGTATCGATTGGTGCCTATCGTGAGACCGCGTTGCAGGTCGTGACTGAAGACTCAGGTATCGCAAGGCCCGTAAGCGGTCCAGGTCTAATCCATGATTCGCGCGATTAGCCTATAAAGGCTTTTCATGCTTGAGTTTCCTTGACGTCTATTTCCATCAGGTTCTACGTTGAGTGGGCAACGTACCACTACTTTCAAGCGACAAATGGGTAGCAAACTGAAAAGACGTCGCTCTCCAACATTGTACCCGCGCACCTTGCGGCGGATTGACCCTGATCACTTCTCTTCGGCTCCTTCTTCAGATGCGTTTTCAGGGCATTTGGTCATTGGCATCGGTGCCATCACGACCACGTCAAAACTGTGCCCTGAGAAATCTCCGGGAATCTGAGTTTCGACCACGGCCGTTTGAAAACCAGGGCACGAAAAAAGAATGAAAGAGATATTCTTTTCTCGAAGCAACCCCTCAGATATTGCAACGCCGTTGTCAGTGGTAGTTCCCAAAAATGTTCGCTCACAATTACATGACAGACCATAGGCTTGAATGCCGGGAAGAAGCTGGGTATTGGGAAGATCAGAGGCAACCACACGGAAAACGACTGCGCTAGATGACGCCGGCTGCTCGGTGGGCGAACATTCTGGAAGGCCGCAAATGGCCGTGGATAGAAGGAACGTCGTGCCGACTACAAAGGCGCGGCGACAGTTGATTTTCATGGCTTCCTCCAATTCATAGGGACGTATCCGTCTTGCCGGCCTAAAAGCCCTGAGAAGAATAGCCGGATGGAAGGCAGACGAATTGAGGTGCTTGAAAACAAAACGAGGGAAATTTGGTGCCCAGCTGGCCCAGTTGGCGCACAGACGAGTGGAGAATTCGATAATGGGAAGTCGGAAGGGAGGCAAGGACCTTCGAGCCTCGCCTGAGAGCGTCGGCCATGAGCTTAAGATTCATAACAGCCGCAGTGATCTTGACCTGGTTATCGACTTTCTACATTGCCCGGTGGCGGGCTCGCCGAAGTCTAGAAATGATCCCAACATCGGACCGGTTGCATGTCGCAAGTGGTACTCCATCAAGGCTCGTTCAACACCTGGATGAGATTGCGGTTCGCGGACTCACACAATCAATCCTTGTTCGATACATGGCGCCTCACTAGTTGATCGCCTGTTCTTCGTCACCATCGGGTGGCCACGTGTGGACAACAAACGCCTCGCCATCGCGCTGCGCCTCATCGTAGTAAGTTAGACCGGGCGCTTCGGGTTCGTAGTGGTCATCCGGGACTTCCAATGATTCCTCTTCCCGCAGGGGAACCCAGCTATCCGATTCGATGACTTCCAGCGCCCGCTTGCGCGCTGCCTCTATGTTGTCAGCCCTGATCCAGCAGTTGAACTGGCCCCCGCCGCACTCCTCCCAGTTGGCTGAGCCCACCAGTGGTTCAACCTCGAACCTGAGGAAGAAGATTACGTCCACCCCTTGTTCTGGTCCATATAATCCATGATTCGTACGTTTGGGTCATAAATGCCTTTCATGCTTGAGTTTCCTTGAATACATTTCCATCAAGTTCTGCGGTGACTGCGCATCGTGGCGCCCGCTCGCTCAGTTCTCTTTGATTCCCCAGGAGGCCTTCCCGGGTCGGTTCAACACGAGGTGATATCGTGGCTTCGCACGACATCAACCCTTATTCGTTATGTGTCAATATCAATTGCGACATCTATATAGTTTTGTTTATTCCAGTTTCTAGAATGATCTTGAAAATGCATGTGGCATGTCTCATTTGCTCTTAAATGTTTTTCTAGTTCTGAGAAATAGCTGCAAAGCTCAAGGAGTTGTTCTAATGTTCCATGAATGTAAATTGTTTTACCTTCTTCTGCCATTGGTCCTTCTTCGTCTGGGAAGGTGTTTGCCAAGTATGCTTTCATCTTTCTTCCTTTTTGCACATAAAGTTAATCTCAGGGGCCGTTACGTTTGCCCGCTTGGGGGCAACGTCACAGCTGGACTGCCTGGCCGGGGGCCAGAATTGCGGTGCAGATGACGCGAGTAGCGGTCACCTGCTGCGCCTCGTTAGGCCTTCGCGCAAGGGCCTGCGTTAACAATGTCTACTGGTCCTTCAAGAAAAGACAGCCTCGCCGAAGGCGAGTCCTTCGATGCAATCGATGCGGCTCTCCGCCAGCATAACGACGCTCTTGACAAGCTCGACTTGCAAATCCCCCTCGGTCCATTTGCAGGTGTAGTAATAGGCCGTGCCTTGCATCTCCCCGGTGCTGATCCCAAAGCTGACCTTCAGGTAATCCGGTTTTTCTTCACGGACAACCAATGAAAGACGCGCACATGTTGGGGCTTGGTGGTCCTCAGAGTAGTCAGGCGGACAGCAGCAACACGGCAAGAGGCGGGGATCCAGGTCTTCAAAGTGCATCTGCGCGACGAAAGGACAATAAACAACGATTCTGTCGGCAGCGTCGAGTGTTTCTCGAAATGGGAATCTACCAAGTACCGGATCGTCTCGATTGTCGAACGCCCAAGAGAAGAAAAAATCAGCCACCTGAAGGTATCGCGCGGCTGCCTCACATGGGTCCTGAGAAAGCACGGGCTCGTCCGCTGGAGCCGATGGAGACAAAACAAGAAGCAAAACGAAAAGGACGAGTGTCGTTCGACGGATCATCGATGGTTCCTCCGTTCTGAAGTCTAAGGTTGTTGCCGGTCAGCTGTGAGGCGAAGCCTCGTCAGCTACAGCGGCGGGTTATGTGGCTGACGGGGTACAGGGGAACTGGGTTACCCGCTGCGAAGGATCTTCTCCATTTTTCTCCCCTTCGCCAGTTCATCGACCAGCTTGTCTAGGTATCTGACCTGTTGCGTCAACGGGTTCTCGATCTCTTCCACTCGGTGGCCACAGATGACTCCAGTGATGAGTTGTGCGCTCGGATTGAGCCGGGCCTTGTGAAAGAAATGCTCAAACGAAGTTCCTTGCGCAATGTGGTCTTTCAATTCGGGTTCGTTGAAGCCAGTCAGCCACTCAATCACTTGGTGTAGCTCTTCTACCGATCGGCCCTTCTTCTCGATTTTCGAAACATAATGCGGGTACACAGAGGCAAACGTCATCCGTGCAATCCGCTCATCACTTGTGGTCCTCATGCGCCTGTGCCTCTCCAGCTGCCTTTCCACCTAATCCATAATTCCCGCGTTAAGCCTATAAATGCTTTTCATGCTTGAATTTCCGCACCTTTCATTTCGCAGGAAATTGTAGGTGGTATGCGGGCGCCAGGCAAGGAGGTGCGCCGGAGTACATTGGTCATGAGTCGGGACAGGGATCCACGGAAGTTATTTCCTATACATCCAGATCCCAGCCAGAACGCCCGGGCTCGTTCAACAACTGGATAAGATCGCGGCTCGCCGACTCACACAATCTATCTTTGTTCGTTCGGACTTCGCTTAACAGTTTACAAAGAAGATGTTTATCGGCCCTTCTAGAAAAAATAGCCTCGCCGCAGGCGAGTCCATCATCTGCGCTGAACTCTGTCTATCGAAGGGAAACAACACCTTGTAAGACCAAAGAACTCTCACGCCAAAGTACTGTGAAAGCGCTCACTCATCATCGAAATAGTCTGTGTCGGTCTTCTTTAACGCAAACGACTCAACAGTTGAAACGCCGAGATCAAAATCAATCATTAGTCCGGCGAGGCGCTCGCCGTCGATGAGCACAACCTTTGGATCGATGTGCGTGACATATTCGCGGGCTTCTTTCGAGAATCTGCCTGTGGTTACGAAAACACCCTTGCGCGCGTGTTGCCCGTGCAAAGAACCTACGAACTTCTGGATCTCTGGGCGCCCGACCGTGCCCTCCCATCGTTTCGCCTGAATGTAGATCACATCTAGTCCGAGGCGATCCTCGTTGATCACACCGTCTATTCCTTGATCTCCGGATCGACCCAAGGCCAGGGCCGCATCTCTGCGGGAACCGCCATAACCCATCCGCAACAAAAGGTCCAAAACCAGGCGTTCGAAAAAGGCTGGAGACGAACTCAAAACCCGGTCAAGGAGGTCAGTCTCGAGTTCGTCCCTGAGGCGCTGGAAGGCGTTTTCGAGTTGTTCTTCAGGAGTACTTGGATCTTCATTGGCTAGATCGGAGATGGGTTTCTGATCCTTCGCCTTTCCGCTGCGTTTCCGAAACTCGAGGAAGCTCTCGAAGCGTTCAAGGTACTTCGAGGATATTTCAGCGGGTCCTGAAAGAACTGTCTCTTTCCCTTGATCCGTGATTATGAAAAAGCCCCGACGCGTCGAAGACAGCAAACCAGCCTGCTGCAGGTACGTCTTTGCCCACGCGACACGGTTACTGAACACCGGCTGCCTGCCGCTTGGAAGCAATTGTTTGATTTCGCCGGAGTTCAGTTCGAATTGAACTGCCATCGCTTCTCGGACTTCCCTCAACGAATGCTCCTGTCCATCGGAAGAAAATTCGAGGATCGGGAGCATTAGCGATTGGTAATCAGGAATCGTCATAGATGGGTGCCTTTCTGGCGTCAATGAAGGCGATCTGGGGCTTAACGACAGCCGTAACCGGACTGTACGAGCAGCGGGAACCGCTGCTTGTACAGGTCCGTGTTTACGGCTTTGTTATTTGTCTCGAATATGCGCGCAAACATGTCATAACTCTTAGTACAATGCCGCCAGTCGAGGCAGGCGTTTTTCCATTTCACTGTCGTTTTCGAAATCCCAGTCATCGCCGACCAACTCCACAGATTCATTACGAGCTGGGTAGTCTGCGTCGTAGTCATTGCCAGTGACTTGCATCCATGCCAAGTGGGCCACAGCGTATATCTCAGCCTCAGCATCAATTCCTTCAGAAAACCAATCAGGTGACACAACTTCAGCAAGACTGTCTGGATTGGCAATCGCGTTTTCGTAGATTGTTTTGCCCATACCGATGAGCCAGCAGCGAAAATAGTAGAATCCGTCATCCGATGCTCCGCCGTTTATGAGGTATGCCGCAGCCCAAAGGTCAGTGCGATAGGCTTGTTTTGCGAGGTCATCAAAAATGTGATCCCATTCAACGATTTCATTCGCAGGCAAAGTAGCCAGCGAATCGGTTAGCTTTGTATCCCACTCTTCAGCAGAGCGGGGATCCGAGCGGCAAGTGTCAGCAACGATCTTCCAGAACTGATCTCTCGTCATGACTTCTCCAGATAACTGGGGCCTCTGGGGCTGGCTACAGCGGAGCGGTAGCCAAGCCCTACCAGGCAATTGTTATCCTCTGCTTGATGACCAGAACTTCCACCAAGGCTTGGTGACTTTGACGATACTTGCTGGGCCAACGTCCATGCCGTCATAGGTATCGATTTTGAGTTCTTCTGCCAGTTGATTGAGCTCTTTGTTTCGGACATTTAAGGTTTCAGGAGTGTGAGACTCGATTCTCTCAACGTGGAGAAAGTATGTACTCTTGTCATCTGTCTCATAGATGCTCACGACCCGATAGTCGTCCGCAGACAGCTGCGCTGCGGCGTCCTGCAGCTTCTTGGGATCTCGGTCCGTGAAGAAATAACCCCAGAGCATCTCCCCATACACAGCCCAATCAGTCTTTGCACTCATCCCATCAAACATCTCCCGCAGTTGGCTTAGTGGAATATTCGCCACATGATTCTCCTGGATAACGTTAAGCTCAGGTGCCGGTGCGTTTGGCCGAAGGCCAACGTGGCGCGCACACTGCCGGCCGAAGGCCGAAATAGCAATGTGATCGACACGAGTACCGGTCACCCACCGCGCCTCGTTAGGCCAGCGCGTAAGGGTTTGCAGGGAAGTTGTTTGTCGGACGTACAAAATGTCATCTGTGGTTAGTGTTCGCTGTTCACGACCTAGCCTGAGGTCTCTTGATTACTCCAGAGCTTAGGACCGCCGTCTTCCTTTGCTATCAACCCTCCCTGCGAGTCGCCGCCCTCAGCCGGTTTTGCAGAAAAGAGGTTTGAAAGCGGTTCGATCCGAAGCATGTTCCCCGGAGGGCTTTCACCCCCATTGGATTCCCAAGCTAGGACCTGAATCTGATAGAGGGCGCGGATTTGTTCTTGCGAATAGCCGAGTTCCAAAAGGTTCGAGTTGATCAATACCCAGTCAAGAGCGTTCAGGGGATCCTCCGGTGGTTTTGCTTCGCCCCAGGGGAACTCGATTGGGGGAGCTTCTGTGCGCGGCCATCCCGAGGCTCGGATCTTCGCTCCAATCACAATTCCGGGAGAGAAAGACACGACGAATAGGAGCAATAATGCTCCCGCTGCACCCTTTTTGATTTGCAAACCGGGTCTGGTTTCTTCAGGTTTTGAGAGTTCAAGAACGGCAGCTCCTAAACCAAAAATCGCAGTGACGACGGTTCCCGCGATTGGAGACTGGGAGGCTCCAACCATGATTCCAATCAACAGGACGAAGGCCACAAACCCTACCGTCGAGATGAATCTAGTTCCTTGTTTGTTTCTCATAGTGGGCTACCTCCAGAAATCGCGAGGAGAATATGGCGGCCTAATTTTTGATTCGCACTCTGAGGCTATAAAGGCTTTTCATGCTTAGGTTTCCGCACCTTTCATTTCGCAGGAAATTATAGTTGGTATGCGGGCGCCAGGCAAGGAGTATGAGCGCATTGGTCATGAGCCAGGACCAGAAACCAAAAAAGATATTTGCTATACATCCGGGCCCCCGCCAGACCGCCCGGGCTCGTTCAACAACTGGATAAGATCGCGGTTCGCTTCGCTCTCAGGATTTGTCCTTGTTCGTTGGGCAGGGTGTGATTCTCAGTTGAGAAAGAAACGGAACAGCTACTGATCGACCCATCTGACCTGAATTCTCTTCGGAATGCGGCTGAGTCCTATCCCCGAGATCTGGATCACGCCTTTTCGCACTCGACCGATCCTGTCCCGAATCTCGATATTGCCAAACCCCACTCTTCCATCTGTGAGTTTCCTTGGTAGGGGAGAATCAAACGGGAGCCACGGAACGTCGACTTGAAGTAGTTCGTAGCTGTGAGCAGAGGCCCAGAGCTCAATTTCCTTTCGAGTATTGGTTCTATCCTTGATGATCCCCGCCGCCGGCACCACGACGAGAAGAACGAACCCCATGATCGAGGCAAAGAGGAAAATCGACGTCATGAAAATGCTCGGCGCCCTAACGTCTGACCTAACCTTCAAAAAATGGCGCAGCTATTTCTTGTAAGGTTCAGGTCTTTGTTCGCCGTTCCTTGTTCTTCTGAGTCAGTTTCTCTAGAGTTCTATGCGCTTCCCTGAGTTTCTTCTCTTGATGAGGAAGCCAGGCGTTCTTGACCCAGTCCTTGTGGGGAGGCAGAACCTTCCCGTCTCTAATTTTGTCAACAAACAAGGGCCGAAACCCATGCCAATCCGCGTGGGCTCCAGTCTCGAGATACTCACGACCTTTGACGATCGCATCCTCAATATGTTTGATGCGATCAAGAATGGCTTTCTCTTTCGGGTTCATCATCTCCTACGGCGAACTACTAATTATACGTCCGAAGTGACGTGTTGTAACACAGCAGCGTCTCATGCGTCATGTTCTCATTTCCGTCCAACTATCATGATATCATGTGCTTAGCTTCCCGCCCATACTGCGAAAGGAGCATAAGTTGCGTGCGCAAACACGTTGCCCGCAGCGCGGCGTCCTCATCTTCTTGGCCATGTCAGAGGCGCCGCAAGGATTCGTCATCTCAGCTATAGAACCGAGCAAAGCTATGTGGCCTGGGTGAAACGATTCGTCCTGTTTCATCGTAAGCGGCACCCCTGGAAAAAGAAGTCGAGGCTTTCATTTCTCCGCCTGGAAGGGCGGCCTCTTCCGGGGCTTTCGGTCCTTTGTCCGATCCCGAAGGGAAGAGGACTGCCGATCGATGCCTTTGCTGGAGGAGAGCTTGTTCTCCGACAGTCAAGCCTCGACCGGCATCGACTGCGAAGCAGGCCCAGGACCGATGGCCCGCCTCTGCTTTCCCTTTGCGTCCTTAGCGAACTTGGCGTGAAAAACTGTGTTCCTGCCTTCGGGAGGGGGGAAGGCTCTGCGATCTCCGCGAGCCCTGCCTGAAAAATGTCTTCTGCCTTGATGTGTTCTGCCTTCTCTTTGCGATCCTTGCGAGCTTTGCGTGAAAATGTGTTCATGCCTTGGGCCGGGTGGGGAGCGGGGCTTGCTGCCCTCTTCAAACTTCTAACTTCACCCCTCAAACTTCTTCAGAGCGTGGCTACCGCAGGGTGATATGGGTCTTAAAATACTGCAATCAGGAAAGATAACGGACCGCACAGCGTTTCAATCCCGTC
>JANTFG010000002.1 GCA_024763555.1 Thermoanaerobaculales bacterium | reverse complement strand
AGCCTCTCGGCTTCTCCGTATGATCTACGCTCCACCTGGAGGACACCGAAATTCATCAGAGCCAGGCCGGTCGCCGGGTGTTTCGGCCCGGAGGTCGTTTCCAGAATCCCGATCGCCTGTCGAAAGAGCTCCTCGCTCCGGGCATAGTGGCCGAGATGCTGCTCGAGGATGGCCAGATTCAGCTCAACCTGGGCGGTTTCGGGATGCTTCGCTCCAAGGCTCTTTTTCTTGATTTCAAGTGCTTCGACATAAAGCGGTTCCGCATCCGCATATTGTCCAGCCTCGTCAAGGAGATTGGCAAGATTGGTCAACAGCGTCGCCCTTACCGGATGCTCGGGAGGAAGCTTTAACCGGCATAGCGTCAGAGCCTTACGGTAGTTCTGCTCTGCGGCCTTGACATTCCCCCTCTGCTTCTCGAGATTCCCGATCTGGGCAAGGATTGCGATATTCGCCGGATGCGAACTGCCGAGAATCCCCTGGACCAACCCGAGCGCCTTCTCGTAGCCCTTCTCCGCCTCAAGGTACTTCCCGACAGCTTCCTGCTGCACGGCGATCCGCTGTATGGTCAGGGCAAGAGCCGGGCTTGGACCCTTTTTCTCCTGAATTTCCAGGACTCTTCTCAGCCATCTCAGGGCCTCCTTCGGTCGACCCCTGTCCGCCACGAGGAGCGCCTCGGAGCTGTATGTATCGGCGATGCCGGTCGCGGCCCCTCCCCCAACGGCCAACTGAATCTTCTCCGCTTCCTTGAGAAATCTCTCGGCATCATCGAATTCGGCCTCCCGACGACGGATTTCACCCAGCTTCGCCAGAGCCTTGGCATAGCTGAGATCATTCGGAGGCAGATGGTCTCCATAAATGCCCACCGCTTCTTCGATGAGCGCATCCGCCTCCTTGAAATGGGCGAGATTTCTCTGAATTCGACCGAGAAGCATCATGAATCTGGCCCGAGCCATCGGCTGATCCGCAAAGCGATCCCGGATCTTCTCCGTGCCGGCTTGAAGGAGAGACTCCAGGGTGATCTCGGAGGATCGCTCGGGCGAATTCAGGCCTGGTTGATCCGCGAGAAAAGGATCCGAAACCTGGAACAGACCTTCGAGGAAGGCGGACACCTCCCTGGTTTCCGACAGTGCCCGCCTGGCCCTATCAGCCTCGCGTCTGGCCCGCATCCACTGAATGCTCATTCCGGCAGCCATGACGGTCATCAAGAGGAAGATCCCGGTCAGCGCGAGACGGCGGCGACGGCGACGGGGAAGGTCCCGAATGCGACGGAGCTGTTCCAGTGCATCCCGGGCCGAGGGTCTTTCAGCGGCCGCAAGGCTCGTCAGGCGTTCAAGCAAGGCCCGGACCGGCTGAGATACAGACTCCGGCGAGCTGACATCGCCCCATCCGACCTTCTTCAGGAGGGTGTTCATTGAGAGATCGGGCTCGAAAGCCGGTACTCCGCTCAGCATCTCCTGGATGATCAGTCCGATAGAGTAGATATCCGAGGGCGGGCCGACGGTATCTCCCCGGGCCTGCTCTGGACTCATATAGCGAAGAGTTCCCATGACCACACCCTGGCGGGTCAGATTCGCCCGTGCCGGCGAAATCCAGGCCTCGGTCTCCTCGTCGTCCCTCCCGCCCATCAGATCCTCCGACGTCAAGGAAATCGTATCCTGTTCGGCCTTCTCAGCCCTCGCAATGCCGAAATCAAGAACCTTGATCTCGCCGTCCGCCTGCACAATGATGTTCTCAGGCTTGAGATCCCGATGGACGATGCCAGCCCGGTGGACGACGACCAGCAGCCCAAGAAGCTGCTCGGCGATCTTGAGGGCCTGTGCCTCCACCAGACCCTCATCCATGACTTCACGGAGACTACGGCCCTCAATCAGTTCGAGAACGAGAATGTCTCCGGCAGGTGTTTCAAGGAGACCATGAATCTGGCAGATATGGGGATCCTGAAGGCGGGAGAGCATTCGCGCCTCCCTCAGGAAACGGGCTCGCGCCTCGGGCGCCAGACGTCGTTCCCGGCGAATCAGCTTGAGGGCGACTTTTCGCTGGAGACGATGGTCGAAGCCGGCGTAAACCCGGCCCATTCCGCCTTCCCCCAGCAAACCCGTAATTTCAATATCCCCGATTTTGGATCCAGGCTGAAGTTCGCCGAAGTTTTCCATATCCCCAGTATAGACGGGAGGGAGGAAGGAATGATGAAGGGAATGATGAATTCACCGCCCACCAGAAGGCATTCCGCATTCATCATTCCAGAGGGCGCCCTTCTCAATCCGCCCACGAGACCATTGGATCAAACCGCCAGAAAAAAAGCCCACCGGATGGTGGACTGGTATTTCTGGTGGAGCCGATCGGGTCGACCACGGAGGGGCAGGGGAGGGTGGTGCAGTGGTGCCGTGAGAGCCGGGCATCAGGCCGGGCTCATGGAAAACCGAAGGTGAGATTCTGATCGGCTCCACCACGAAAAAAGGCCACCAAAAGGTGACCTGTGAATTCTTGGTGGAGCCGATCGGGATCGAACCGACGACCTCTTGAATGCCATTCAAGCGCTCTCCCAACTGAGCTACGGCCCCACGAGGGAAGCATGTTTTAACAAAGGTGAAGGCCAATGTCAACGATTTCTGATAGAATGTGCCGCCCTGGGGAAGCGCATGGGGCCTGGTGGCTTCCGCGGACTTCAAATCCGTTGGGCCGGCCCGGCGAGGGTCGGTCGGAGGGTTCGATTCCCTTGCGCTTCCGCCATAGATTTTTGAGGAAGAATAAATGATTGACCGGAGAGATCATGAGTGACGGCGAGTTCATCTACCGCGGAGATCTCGGGAGATCCCCAGTGCCGGAAATATTGGCGACCATCCATCGCTATGGGGTTCCCGGGGTCCTGGAGTTTCATCGTGGTGATGGAAGACGGAAACTCTACTTTCTCGATGGAGACGTGATTTTCGCGAGTTCCTCAGACCGGGCAGACTCACTTGGGGACTTCCTGCTGAAGGAGGGACGGATCACCCAAAGCCAGTTGGAGGTCTCGATCGCGGAGCTGAGGCGATCACAGGGGAAGAGGCATGGGAAGATTCTCGTGCAGATGGGATTTCTCAGGCCGGAAGATCTGGGATCCGCGGTCCGGGAGCAGGTCCAGGGAATTCTCTGGGGACTCTTTAACTGGACGGAGGGCGAGGTCAAGTTTTCGGTGGGCCGATTCAAGGATGACGAGGTCTACAAGATCAAGATCCCGACGCCGCGGGCGATTCTCTCGGGCTGCAAACATATTGTGGATGCCAAGCCCGTGATGGCGCGTCTCGGGAGCCGCTCAACCATTTACAGGCGTCTTGAGATGCCGAATCACCTTGAGAACCTGCAGCTGGACAGCTCGGAGAGGGCTGTTCTCCAGAGCGTGGATGGAAAAAAGACCCTTATCGAGATCTGTGAAGCGGGTCCTTTGAGTGCGGGGGTCAACGCCCGGATCCTCGATGCTTTCATGCACCTGGGCTTGATTGAGAGGGCCAATGCCTCCTCACCGGGTATCAGGATCAAGGCAAAGGCTTAGAGCTTAGAATGAGAGAGTTTCGGGTGAGATCTTCAGAAATCGTTGTCAGTCAGGCATTTGCGTCGATGTGTAGTGCCTCTCCTGGCGGGCTCGAGCCTGTTACAGGTGTCGGAGGATTGGAATCCCGGCCTTCCTCGTTCACCGGAATTTCGAATCTCAGGCAGGAGGAAGGTCCTGCATGGAACTCTATATGAAGGGAGAGGATGATGCCGCTTTATGAGTATGAGTGCTTTGTGTGTGGTTTTCGTTTTGAGAAGATCCAGAAGGTCTCTGCCGAGCCGCTGAAAACCTGTCCCAAGTGTGGCGGGGCTATCCGAAGGCTGATGGGGGTTCCCGCTCTGCAGTTCAAGGGCAGCGGCTGGTATGTGACGGACTATGGGAAGGGAAATGGTACGGCATCTGCGCCTTCACGGACATCGGAGCAGGGAAGCGCCACATCCGGCTCGGAGGGATCTTCAGACAGCTCATCCGGGAAGACATCCTCCCAGGGGGCTGGTGATTCCAAGGTGTCCAAGGCATCCTGATTTCCTGTTCGGGTCCCGGGGCCCGACACGCCTTCTCCCCGGATTCTGAATTCGCCGATTTTCAGATTCGGACCCGAGGAAATATCACGATTCCAGCTTCTTTTCCGGATAGCCCGGAACTCGCTGAAACTTCAGGACTGAACCAACGGCAATCTGATGGGCAGCCGCAGCGCCACCGTTGAGTTCAAGCACCGCCCGGGCCGGGGCCATGGGGACATACTGGGGACAGGGCTCAACGCTGCAGGGAAGGACCTCTGCTGAGATATCAACCACTTGACCCCTGGAATCGAGAAAGATGATGTCCAGAGGAATCAGGCAGTTTTTCATCCAGAAGCTTGGAGTCCGCTCCTGTTTGAAGAGGAAAAGCATGCCCCTGTTTTCTTCCAGATGGGGACGAAACATCAGGCCGTTTGTAATTTCCTCCCGCGTCAATGCCAGCTCCAGTTTGAATATTTGGCCGTCCGGCGCCGTGGCCTCCGGGAGCTGATCGGTTTCCTCGAGGATAGCAGTTTCCCTGTGCTTCCGGGTTTGGGCCGGCGGCTGATGATCCATGGTGTCTTCCGAGCCGGCTTTTCCCGAACAGGACAGGGTTAGAAAACTGAGCAGACAGACCAATGATGTTCGGGCCAGATTTCGAATCATGATTTCTCCCTGCTTGTCGTCTCGACCGTGTGCGCGAGATCGAGCTTCTCCGAATGATACCTGAAGGCCCGGTAGGTCATGCGAAGCATTTTCGCAGCCTTTTTCTGGTTTCCGCCGCAGCGCTCGAGAGCCTGGCGCATCATGTTTGCACGTTCGTCATTGAGGTATTCCTCCAGGTCCAGTCCTTCCTCGGGAAGTTGAGCTGTGAACTCTTCGGAGCTGCCCTGTGCTCCCCGCAGCTGGGCGGGAAGACTCCCCGATGAAATCAGGCTCCCGGGCGTAAGAGCGACCGTTCTCTCGATGATGTTCTGCAGCTCACGGACGTTTCCGGGCCAGCTGTAGGCCCTGAGAATTCGAATGGCGTCTTCACTGAGGGTCTTCTCCGGGATGTCGAAGGCTTTACAGTAATGGGAGACAAAATAGCGGGCGAGAATCGGAAGGTCTTCCGGCCTGCGTCTCAAGGGTGGGATCTGAAGGGAAACCACGTTGAGACGATAGTAGAGATCTTCCCGAAAACGTCCCTGCCTGACCTCCTCTCCAAGATCCCGGTTGGTAGCGGCGAGAATCCGTGTGTCGACGGGAATCTCAAGATGGCTTCCGACTGGTCTTATTTTTCGATCCTGCAGAACGCGCAGGAGCTTGACCTGCATCGGGAGACTCAGCTCCGCGATCTCATCGAGAAGTAAGGTCCCGGCTTCGGCCTCGGCGAACAGCCCCTTGTGATCACGGACAGCCCCGGTGAAGGCGCCTCGAACATGACCGAAGAGCTCGGACTCGAGCAGGCCTTCGGGAAGGGCGCCGCAGTTGACGCTGAGAAAGGGGCCATCAGCCCTGGTCGATTTTTCGTGAATGGTCCGGGCGACAATCTCCTTGCCGACACCGCTCTCACCGCTGATGAGAACTGTTGTGGGCGTCGCCGCCAGTCTTGGGATCAGTTCCGCCACCTCGGCCATCGCGGGACTCCGGGTCACGAGCATGGTGTCCCCGAGTTCGGATGCGGACCTGCGGGCACTGAGGAGTTCTTTCAGAATGATCCGGAGTTCATCAAAAATGAAGGGTTTGGAGATGTACTCTGTGGCTCCCGCCTGCATTGATTCCAGTGCATTTTTTGGGGTTGTGTGGGCCGTAATGATGATGAAGGGGAGTGAGGAAGACCTCTTGCGTGCGAAAGCCAGGATCTCCAGACCGTCCCCGTCCGGGAGTTTGAGGTCGCACATCACGAGGTCGGGCAGCTCCGAACGAAGGGAGTCGATCCCTGAGCTTACGGAATCAGCTGTGAGCACGGAACAGCCCATATCCTCCAGGAAGATTGACAGCAGATTCCGGATCGAGGCTTCATCATCGATGACAAGGATTCTCTTCCCCCTTTTCATGGCTGCTCCTCATTCAGGCGTCTTGGTAGTTCGATTCTCACTGTCGTCCCCTCTTCTGGATGACTCTCGATCTCGACACGCCCCTCATGGCGTTCAACGGCATTGTAGACGATGGCCAGTCCAAGCCCTGTTCCTCCCGGCCGGTTGGAGACGAAGGGCTCGAAAGCCTGGCGGCGGGAGTCTTCATCCATGCCCTCCCCATTATCCCGAAAGGACAGGAGGAGTCTTCCGGGAAATTCTTCGAGTTCAATTTCGAGCCTACCCTCCCCAGGCATCGCAGCCAACGCGTTTCGTGCGATATTCCAGAAGATCTGTCTCAGAAGATGTTCGTGAGCGAGAATCGGAGCCGTCTCCGGTCCGCGAAAGATGAGCTGGTGCTCCGATCGGAATTCCGGCGAGGCCCGGAGGAGTTCAATGCACTCTCTGAGGACTACCGCGAGGTCACAGACGGTCGGCTCCAAAGTCTCAGACCTGGAGTAATTCAGATAGTCGTCGAGAATTTTCGACAACCTCTGGGATTCATCTACAAGGATCTGGAGGAGACGATTCTGGCGTTCATCAAGCCCGCGTGTTGCAGCCAGCATCTGGGCCGATCCCGAGATGCCGGCCAGAGGGTTCTTGATTTCGTGTGCCATTCGGGAGGCCATCTCACCAACCGCCGCCATCCTCTCCTGTTGGAGCTGTTGCTCCTGGATGGCTTCAATCTCGCTGAGATCCTGAAAATTGAAGATAAAGCCGACGATCTCTCCCCTGTCGTCTTCCAGCGGGCCGATCGTCAGTCCGAGACTCTGTCCCGTGAATTTGTGGTGGGCATTCAAACGGAGCGGCGTGTCCGTTGAGCGAACCCTCGCCAGGGAGTTTCTTAATGAATCTCCCTTCAGAGGGAGGATCTCATAGATATTGGAGAAATTCTCCGGAGGATTCAGTATCTTGCGGCCTGCAGGATTGATATGCAGGATTTTTCCTTCGAGATCAGTGGCAATGATGCCGGCATTGACGGATTGAACCACATGCCTGGTGACGGCTTGCAGCCTGCGCGATTGCTCCTGAACCTCAACGAGTCGGGACCGTGCCTTGCGGAGATTCTCGGCAAGGTAGGAAACCAGGAGAGCGACGAGAACGAAACCGACGATATGGATCAGCAGTTGGGAGAGGATCCTCGGAATGGGCGGAAGAGTCGTGGCGCCGCCGATATTCGGAGGAGTCCTGAGGACCTTGAAAACGATGAGATCGATCAGTCCGCCGTAGGCCACTGCGGACAGGCCGGCAAAGATCAGTCCTCCTCCGCGGAGAGTGATCGCAGCGGATACGATGACGGCCAGATAGAGAAAGGAAAAGGGAGAGTAGACTCCGCCGGTAAAATAGACCAGGGCTGTGATAACGGCAATATCCCCGACCAGCTGGACGATCGTTTGGAGGCGAAGGTGGAGGCGGGCCGCATAGAGCCCGATATAGAGCAGAGAGAGTCCGTAGGTCGAGAGGATGACTTCGTAGAAATGCTGGAGGGGGAGGATTTTCTCGCTGCTGCCCTGGATCAGGAGGATCCCGAGAAAGAGGGTTGAGATTACAATGATCCGGAGGCCGAGAAGCCAGCGAAGCGTATTGGGCGAAGGAAAAACTGCGGGTGGCGTCATAGCTCCACCCGCAGCTTTAGTTGTCACTGGCTCTCTCTCTGACATCAACCGATCTGGCTGATCAGGCTGAACATCGGCAGGTACATGGCAACGACGATGACACCGATGACGACGCCGAGGAAGGCGATAATCACGGGCTCAATCAGAGACATCATGCCTTCGACCGCTGCATCGACTTCGTCTTCATAAAAGTCGGCGATTTTGGAGAGCATTGTGTCCATGGCGCCGGTCTGCTCGCCGACCCCGATCATCTGACAGACCATGGGGGGAAACTGTCCGGTCTGGGCGAGGGGTTCGGCAATTGTCTTACCGCTCTCCACTGCTTTACGAACCTCGAAGATCGCTTCTTCGACGACCGCATTTCCCGAGGTCCGTGCGGTGATGTCCAGCGAATCCAGGATCGCGACGCCGGAGGAGAGGAGTGTTCCCAGAGTCCGGCAGAAACGGGCAACTGCGATTTTCCGCATCAGGAGGCCCAGCACGGGAAGTTTCAGAACGATCTGGTCAATCTGATATCGCCCCTGCTCGGTCTGATAGTACTGTCTCAAGCCGAAGATCGTGGCAAAAACGACCATGAAGATCAGCCACCAGAAATGGCCGATAAACTTCGAAAGTGCCACAACCCACCTTGTCAGGAATGGGAGCTGAGCCCCAAGACCTTCGAAGAGACTCGAGAAGACCGGGATGACCTTCCACAGGATGACGTAGACGACGATGACCGCAATGCTGATCACGGCGATCGGGTAGATCAGCGCGGAACGCACCTGGGCCTTGAGTTTGACGGACTTCTCGATGTATGCGGCGAGACGCTGGAGGATGGTATCGAGAATACCGCCCGCCTCTCCGGCGGCCACCATGTTGACGTACAAATCGTCGAAAGCCTGGGGGTGGCGGCGCATGGCCTCCGCGAGGGAAGACCCTCCCTCGACGTCCTGTCGGATTTGTACGAGGATCTTCTGGAAGCCCTTGTTTTCCTGCTGCTGACCCAGGATATCGAGACACTGGACCAGCGGGAGACCGGCATCGATCATCACCGAGAACTGGCGGGTGAAGACCGCGATATCCTTGGATTTGATACCTCCCCCAAATTTTGGAAGGGCGATTTCTTTGCCCTTCTCCTTGACCGTCGTGACCAGAATCTGCTGCCTGCGGAGTGCAGCGATGACAGCCTCTTTGCTGTCACCTGCCATAACCCCTGATTGGGGATTACCGTTCCGGTCTCGCCCTTTCCACTGGTAATTTGCCATCTCAGGACCTCCGTTTTCGCTTCACATCCGGTGATGCAGACGGCGGCGCTCCGATACCCCGATTCAACATGTCCTGAAGCTCATCAGGAAGAGAGCTGTGGGACATGGCCGTCTGCAGTGAGATCATCCTGCGCTGGTACAAAGCCGCCAGCGACTGGTTGAAGGTTTGCATCCCGTAGCGAATCTGCCCGGTCTGCATCATGGAGTAGATCTGGTGAATTTTGTCTTCTCGAATCAGATTTCTGATACCCGAATTCGGGATCAGAATTTCGCAGGCCAAAGCTCGTCCCTTGCCGCTGGCTCTCTGGAGGAGAGTCTGACAGATGATGCCCTCGAGCACAAAGGAGAGCTGGGCCCGGATCTGTGCCTGCTGGTGCTCCGGAAAAACGTCGACGATCCGGTTAATCGTTTGCGGGGCTGAGTTTGTGTGCAGTGTTGCAAAGGTCAGGTGACCGGTCTCGGCGATCCTGAGAGCCGATTCAATGGTCTCCAGATCTCGCATCTCACCAATGAGGACCACATCGGGATCTTCCCGAAGAACGGAGCGCAGGGCCCCCGGGAAGGAAAGGGTGTCCGCGTGCAGCTCACGTTGATTGACCATGGCGACCTTGTGGGAGTGAAGGTATTCCACCGGGTCTTCGATGGTGAGGATATGGACCTTCTTTTCACGATTGATTTTGTCGATCATTGCGGCCAGGGTCGTACTCTTACCGGAGCCCGTCGGTCCGGTCACCAGCACCAGGCCCCTCGGCTTGGTACAGAGGCTCTCGACAACTGAGGGGAGCCCCAGTTCTTTGAAGCCAAGAATTTCATAGGGGATCCGACGAAAGGCCCCGGCTACCGCGCCCCGTTGCTGGTAGATATTGGCTCGGAAGCGCGCAAGTCCCTTGACTCCAAAGGAAATATCCAGTTCCATCGTTTCTTCGAAGCGATGCTTCTGTGCGTCCGTCAGGATGGAATATGCCAGCTTCTTGGTATCGATTGCGCTCAGTTCGTCCTGGTCCTCCAGACGTTCGAGGACACCGTGAATCCGAACGAGAGGTTTGGACTTGGTTGTGATATGAAGGTCGGTTCCTCCCATTTCAACCATGGTCTTGAGCAGCTGATGCAGGCTGGTCTTTGTAGCCATTGACGTTCCTTTCTCCCGCCTAGATTACCGTCTCGCGAACCACTTCTTCAATCGTAGTGACGCCGTCGCGAATCTTCTGCAGCCCCGACTGACGGAGGGTGATCATGCCCTCCTCAATGGCGCGATTCCGCAGCTCGACGGCTGAGGCGCCGGATAAGATCATCTCACGGATATCCTCGGTGACCTTCAGGACTTCATAAAGGCCCACCCGTCCCTTGTAACCGCGCTGATTACAGACATCGCAGCCCCGTCCCTTGTAGAGCTGAATATTCGGCGCCTCGGACTCTGAAAATCCGACGTTGAGAAGGGCCTGGATCGGAGCGTCTTCCGGCTCCTTGCATTTCTGACAGACTCGTCGGATGAGTCTCTGGGCGACAATCAGATTGACGGATGTGGCCACAAGGAAAGGTTCGATGCCCATATTCATCAGTCGGTTGATCGTCGAGGGAGCATCGTTTGTGTGGAGGGTCGAGAGGACGAGGTGACCCGTCAGCGCCGCCTTGATGGCGATCTCAGCCGTTTCGAAGTCTCGAATCTCGCCGACGAGGACGATGTTGGGGTCCTGCCTGAGGAATGACCGGAGTGCCGCGGCAAAGTTCAGTCCGATGTTCTCTTTCATCTGAACCTGGTTGATACCCGGCAACTGAAATTCGACCGGATCTTCGGCAGTCATAATGTTGGTCTCGGGCGTATTAATCCGCGACATGGCCGAGTACAGCGTATTCGTTTTTCCCGAGCCCGTCGGACCGGTGACAAGCACCATCCCGTAAGGTGAGAAGATGGCCTCCTCGAAATTTTTCAAACTGGGCTTTTCAAAGCCCAGCTTGGTCATATCCAGCATCAAATTGTCTTTGTCGAGCAGACGGAGGACGATCTTCTCTCCGTGGAGAGTGGGGAGGGTCGAGACGCGGTAGTCAAGTTCCTTCGGCTTGCCCTGGTATTTCATCTTGATCTTGATGCGCCCGTCCTGAGGGAGGCGTTTCTCGGCGATGTCGAGTTTGGCCAGGATCTTGATTCTCGATGAGATCGCGTCCTTCAGTTTCAGGGGAGGGTTCATGATTTCATAAAGGACTCCGTCGATCCTGAAACGAACGCGGAAGCTCTTCTCATAAGGTTCGATGTGAATATCCGAGGCCCCGCGTTTGAGTGCATCGGTCAGGATGAGATTGACGAGGCGGACGACCGGGGCTTCTTCCGCCGAAGACTCCAGGTCGGCAACATCAAGCTCTTCCTCTTCCTCGAGGACCTCCAGCGAGGCTTCGTCCACGGTCGAGAGATCGTCCATGACCTTCTTGAGCTCGATGGCGTGTGTCGTACCGTAATATTTGTCGATCGCTTCACGCAGTGCAGTTTCCGAGGCGACGACAGGCTCGACCCGATAGCCCGTGATGAAGGTGATGTCATCCATCGCAAAGACGTTGGTCGGATCCGCCATGGCAACCGTCAGGGTCGCGCCCGACTTTGAGACCGGGATGAATTGGTATTTCCGGGCGACATCGGCAGGAATCAGCCGGATGACCGCCTCATCAATATCAAAACTGGCGAGATTGATCGAGGGTACTCCGAACTGCTGCGAGAAGCAGTCCAGGATATCTTCCTCGGAGACATAGCCCATCCGGAGAAGGTGTTCTCCGACCCGGCCTCCGGATTGTTTCTGTTCCTCGAGAGCCTTGTCGAGCTGCTCCTGCGTGATCAACTGCGCCTTAAGGAGGATTTCACCAATTTTCAACGGCATCTGCTTCGTGCCCCTTCTGCTGTTCCATTTCCTCCGCCATTGTACCACCCGCACCCTTCCCGTGGAGAAGATCGTCGAGAAGTCTCAGGATCTTCTGAGAATCAGGGAGGGCTCCCGCCGGCGCACGGGAGGAGGAGCGTCGGACTTTCGTTCCGGGTCGCGTGGCATCGCAAACGCATACTCTTGGCCCGAGAGGGCCGTTTCGCCGCGGATCGGTGTTCAGAAAAATCCCGAGAACCGGCCGACCAATGCTGGCCGCGAGGTGAATCGGCCCGGTGTCTGCGCCGAGAATGACCCGGGCCCCACTGATCAGCAGGGCCAGCTCTTCGAGATTCGTTGGTGGAGCGATCTCCGCAGGACTTGATGAAGCAATCTCTAAGGCGCGCTCCCGTTCACCCGGTCCCCAGGCGATGATCGGTTTCAAAGCCCTGGAAAACATGCCCTGAGCGATTTCCGCCAGCAGAGGAATCGGCAGGATTTTCTCTTCCCGGCCCGCTCCGGGGAAAATTACTCCGTAATCCTCTCCTGGAATGGAGAAATCCGGGTATGCCTCGAGGGCTTTCTCAAGGAACCAGGCGCCGTCCGGCTTGAGCCTGGGTAGTGGGAGTTTCGGGTCCAGGACGCGGAGGAGGGCGAGATTCGTTTCGACGACATGGTCCCTTTCGCTTCCCGGGAGGCAACGGTCATAAGAGAAACCCGCGGGCCACTCCCTTCGCCAGGGACGGGCAAGTCCGACCCTCTCAGAGGCGCCCGTCCATCGGGAGACCCATGCCGATTTTATGGTGCCCTGAGAATCCAGAGCGATGTCCGGACTCAGCTCATGCAGGCTGGTCCTGAGCATTCCGATCTCATGGCGCGTCTTCCCCGAAAAAGGGCTTTTGCGCCACCTCCCGGTCGAGGTCTCAAAGACACTGTCAACTGCCGGGTGGCCCTCTACCAGGCTGCGGAAAGGGCGCTCGACGATCCAACTGAGATGGAGTTTCGGGTTGAAGTCGCGGAGAGCCTGCGCCAGGGGCCAGGTATGAACGATATCTCCCAGGGCGGAGAGCCGGATCAGGATCAGTCGCATCCGCCCCGTCCGAATCGATCGAGGATCCGTCCGATGAGATCGGTCGTCGCATGGTCCTTCGGATCCCCGCAGATGAGGGTTTCTCCGCCGTAGGCCTCGACAATCGATCGCTCGGGTACGGTGTCCACCTTATAGTCCCTGCCCTTGGCATGAATCTCCGGGCGAAGTTCTTCAAGCAGAGGCCCTACCGATTTCTCATCGAAAAGCAGAATGTAATCAACCATCCACAGATGAGAGAGGATCTCGGCTCGTTCCGATTCCGGGATAATCGGCCGTAGCGGGCCCTTGGAACTCCGCACGGAGGCATCGGAATTGAGGGCCAGAAGGAGGATGTCTCCGCTGCCCCGTGCCTCCGACAGGTAGCGAAGGTGGCCGACATGCAGCATGTCGAAGGCCCCGTTGACCACGACGAGGCGAAGGCCCTTCTCTTTCCATTCTTCCCGTAGTCTGAGCGCTTCCCTTCGGGAAATCAGCTTGGCTTCGGGATGATCCGTTTCTCTCCCGGCCCTCATGCGCCCCGCCCCCAGCGCCGGATGCCTTCGCGGAGCTCCCCTGCCGAGATCGTCGCGGTTCCCAGTTTCATGACGACCAGTCCCCCGGCAATATTTGCAAGCTGCGCTGCTTCGGCCGGTTGGGCGCCCGCGGCGAGGGCCGCGATCAGGGTTGCAAGGACTGTGTCGCCGGCACCCGTGACGTCGGCGACTTCATCCGTACCGAAGACCGGGAGATGAAGCGGCTGACCTTCCTCCTGAACCAGGGTCATTCCCTGATTTCCGCGGGTCGCCAGAATGAAACGCGCGCCGAGATTCGTCCTGAGCGATTCAGCGGCATTGCTGATTTCCTCGTCGTCCGAAAGTTCTTTTCCGGCCCAGGCTTCCAGCTCGCCGAGATTTGGTGTCACGCCGTCCACACCATGAAAATCCCCGATTCGGCGACGGGAATCCAGGCAGATCCAGGAGGAACGGGGACGCTCAAGGCCCCTGAATGCCTCAAGGGGTACGGCTCCATAGCCATAGTCAGAGAGCGCCAGAGCCTGGCTGGTCTTGATCAATTCCTTGAGCCGCCCCTTCAGCTCCCGGACTCTGTCGCCATCAAGCTGAAGGCTGTCTTCCACATCGTAGCGGGCGACCTGGTGTTTGAGACTGGAGGCGCCTCCACCCAGAATCCGGACCTTCATCGGAGTTCGGTAGCCGGGAACCCGGGAGATGGCTTCCGTGTTGATGTTGCGGGCTTTGAGAGCCTTCAGAAGCGCCTCGCCGGGTTCATCGGCGCCGACGAAGCCGATCGGCAGAACATTCACCCCGAGCGCCTGGAGGTTGGCGAGAGAATTGGCTCCTCCACCGGGGATGTCTTCCTGACCCTCATGCCGAAGAATGATGACCGGCGCTTCCCGTGAGATCCGTTTCGGAGTTCCCAGGATAAAGCGGTCCAGGACGAGGTCCCCCAGCAGAAGAACTCGTGTTTCCCTGAAACGGTCGACAATCCGGAAAAGTGATTCGAGGTCATGCACGCCGAACAGTGTAGCTCATCCTCCCTTCGGCCGGAAACTGGATGATGCTGAGAGGACACTGTGCTCTGCGCAAGCCCTGGTGCATGAATTGGTTGCGAAAGATATCAGCAGCATGTTACCCCGGAGCATTGCCGTGAACAAAGGGTTTCCGGAACTCGTCATGCCAATCGCTGCGAGATTCACACCATGTCAGGTCTGGCGCCGGGGCCGGAGCAGGAACAGGAGCAGGAGCAGGAGCAGGGAGCCGGGGCCGAAGTCGCACATCCGGAGCCGAATCCGGGGCCGACGCGTTGGTGGGTTCCTGAATGGAACAGGCTGAACGCGCATTGCGCCTGAGACTGCCGCTGATTCTGATCCTGCTTCCTTCACTGTCGCTGAGCATGTCTTGAGATCCGAAACGGCAAACCGAGGCCGGAGCCGGAGAAGCGGCAGGGGCGGGAGCAGCAACGGGATCCGGACTCCGGCCCCGATCCAGGGCCTTTTGGTATATCATCGAGATGATGGCGGATGTTTTATTTGATCGTGCGCTCCTGCGCTGGGACGGAATGCACCTGGTGCTGGATCTCGGGTCGATCGAGACCAGGATCGAGGAAGGCCTTCGAGCAGTCGAAATGGTCTCGGATGTCACGATCGGCGGTTGGGCGGATGTGCTCCAGGTCAATGCCACGATTCACTGGAAGGGAGTTTCCTCGCGGGTCCGGCTCGAAATCCGCGAAATCCGCCTTCGCTCCCGCCGTCTGGGATTTCGGCTGGGGAAGCTGAAAGTGCTTCACGGAGTGAGGGTCCCCCAGCGTGTGATCGAGGGCCTCCTTGAGAGATTTGGAGGCGGAAGACTCAAAGTTCTTTCCGGGCACGGAATCGTCGTTGTGGATCTCAGGGAATATCTGCCTCCGGAGCTTGATCTCAGGCTGTTGACACTCCAGGTCCTGGGCAGGAGTCTGCATCTCTGGCTGGGCCCGGGCGCCCTTCTGGATCTGCCGGATCGTGGGAGGAAGGCGGAGACTCTTCTTCTCGAGGCGAAAGAAAAGCCGGAAAACACGCATCAAAGCCCGGTTAGTACTTGACACCAGTGCCACGCTTCGGTAGAGTCCTGCTCCCCTGTGTCTCCACAGGGTTCAAGCAATTGTGAGGATCTGATGATGCGTACTTATTTTCCCAAACCGGACGAGATCTCCCGCGACTGGGTGGTGGTCGATGCCTCCAATCAGATTCTGGGGAGGCTGGCAACTGAGGTGGCTCGCGTTCTTCGCGGAAAACACAAGCCTGAATACACGCCTTTTCTCGATACCGGTGACTTTGTTGTCGTCGTGAACGCCGAGCGGGTAGCCGTGACCGGCCGCAAAATGGAAGACAAGCTCTACTATCGCCATTCCGGATACCCGGGCGGGCTGAAAGTCGAGACGCTTCGTGAGCGGCTGGACAAGTATCCCGAACGTGCGATCCGTGCTGCGGTTTGGGGCATGCTGCCGAAGAACCGCCTTGGACGGAAACTTTTGAAAAAACTGAAGGTCTACGCCGGTCCGGATCATCCACACCAGGCGCAGAACCCCAAGCAGATGACTCTGTAGATCTTGAGAGGGAGGCTTCGTGGCTGAGATCCAGTATTACGGGACAGGGCGTCGTAAGACGGCGGTGGCCCGCGTCTATCTTCGTCCCGGAACGGGAAATATCATCGTCAATCGCAGGTCTTTTGACGATTTCTTTCCGAGCCGGGTTCTCAAAATGGTAATCAGGCAGCCCTTGCTCCTGACCGAGACCCAGGATAAGTTCGACATTCTGGTCAATGTTCGTGGTGGAGGTTCGACCGGTCAGGCCGGTGCGATTCGTCATGGCATTTCCAGAGCGCTGCTGGAGTACAACGGTGAGCTTCGTCCGAAGCTCAAGGCCGGTGGTTTCCTGACACGGGATGCCCGGCGTGTCGAGCGTAAAAAGCCCGGTCAACCGAAGGCGCGTAAGCGCTTCCAGTTCTCCAAGAGATAAGGGAGAAAGTTGTGGCGACGATTCAGATGAAAGAGCTGCTCGAGGCGGGAGTCCATTTCGGGCATCAGACGAGACGATGGAACCCCAAGATGAAACCATTCATCTTCGGAAAGAGGAACGGGATTCACATTGTAGATCTGCAGAAGACTCTTCGGCACTTCGAAGAGGCGGCGGAGTTCGTGCGCGAGATCGCGGGCAACGGGGGCAACGTCCTCTTTGTCGGTACCAAGCGCCAGGCTCAGGATACGATCCGGGACGAAGCGGCTCGTTGCGGCATGTTCTACATGAATCACCGCTGGCTCGGTGGGACAATGACCAACTTCGATACCATCAAGAAGTCGGTCAAGCGCTTCAAGGAAATCGAGGCGGCGCTGGCCAATGAGGACAGCCACCTGACGAAGAAGGAACGCATCGGACTCGAACGCCAGCGTCGGAAGATGGAGCGTGCCTTCGGAGGAATCAAGGATATGGATGGTCTGCCGGACGCACTGTTCGTGGTCGATACCGAGCACGAGCGGATCGCGGTCCAGGAGGCCAATCGCCTTGATATTCCGGTGATTGCGGTTGTTGATACCAACTGTGATCCCGAGGACATCGATTTCCCGATTCCCGGGAATGACGATGCCATCCGGGCCATTCGGTTGTTTACCTCCAGGATCGCGGATAACGTCCTCGAAGGTCTCAATCTCGTGGACCAGCGTTTTGTCGGAGAGGATGAGGCTTCGGAGGCTGAAACTGCTGTCGAGGAGACTGCTGCGGCGCCGGCTGAAGAGGCTGCTGAAGCCCCGGTGGCGGAAACGCCCGTGGTTGAGGAGGCGGCTCCGGTTCCGGCTGCTGTCGCCGAGGCGCCCGTGGTCGAAGAAGCTGAGGCGGACGTGGCCCCGGCTGAGGACAAAGCACCAGAGGCCTGAACTTCGATTTGAGTTTCCGGGCCAGGCGCACTCAGCTCCTGGCCCTTTTTTCAAGATATGAGAGGTGAGAAATGGCAATTACGGCAGCGGCTGTGAAGGAACTGCGCCAGCGAACCGGCGCCGGAATGATGGACTGTAAGAAGGCTCTCCAGGAGGTCGGCGGCGACCTCGACGAGGCCATCAAGTATCTGCGGACCAAGGGTCTGGCCGCTGCGGCGAAAAAGGCGCATCGTGCCGCGAACGAGGGAGTTGTTTTGACGGCGGGCGATGCCCGGAAGATGGCGATCCTCCAGCTCAACTGTGAAACCGAGCCGGTTTCCAAGCTGGACGATTTCCGTTCTTTCGCCGAGGCTCTCGTCAAGCAGGTGCTGGATGGTGGATTCACCAGTGTCGAGGATCTCAAGGCCCAGCCCTTCAGCGGTGATCCCGAGCATACGGTCGAACAGTCGGTTTCCCTGAAGATTGCGCTGATTGGTGAGAATATCGTCTTGAGCCGCTGTACCGTTTTAGAGGCATCAGAGGGCAACTCCCTGGGATCCTACATCCACATGGGTGGGAAAATGGGCGTCGTCGTCGAGGGCAGCGAGCAGGTCAGCGAAGAAGCGCTTCATGACGTGGCCCTGCACGTCGCCGCGTCCTCTCCGCGTTTTGTTTCCCGGGACGAGGTGACGAAAGATATCCTCGATACCGAGAAGGAGATTGCCCTCAAGCAGGCCGTCGAGTCCGGCAAGCCGGAACACATCGCCGAGAAAATCGTCACCGGGAAGATGGAGAAATTCTTCGAGCAGGAGGTTCTTCTCGAACAGCCTTTTGCCAAGGATCCTTCCATTTCGGTCGGCGAGTATCTCAAGCAGAGCTGCGGTGATGGCGCCACGGTTCTGCGCTTCGTGCGTTACCAGCTCGGAGAGAGTGCCTGAGCGATCCTGTCTGAAGTTTGAAGCCCGCTGACCGGCGGGCTTTTTTATTGTTCGAGACCATGTGCCTGAAGCCCGATCGGGGTGTACAATGGCGGCGTCTGAGGAGGTTTGGAATGGGTTTTCTCGAAGAAGATTTTCGTGTCAAAGTTGGTCTGGCGGAGATGCTCAAGGGTGGGGTGATCATGGATGTTACCTCGGCCGAGCAGGCGAGGATCGCCGAAGATGCGGGCGCGGCCGCGGTGATGGCGCTGGAGAGGGTTCCTGCGGATATCCGCGTACAGGGTGGTGTGGCCCGAATGGCGAGCATTGAGAAAATTCGCGAAATCCAGGAGACGGTTTCCATCCCTGTGATGGCCAAGAGTCGGATTGGACATATCGCCGAGGCACGGATGCTCGAGGCGATGGAGGTGGACTTCATCGATGAGTCCGAGGTCCTGACCCCCGCGGATGACGAAAACCACGTCAATAAGCACAACTTCAAAGTTCCGTTCGTCTGTGGTTGCCGGAATCTCGGTGAAGCCCTGCGCCGCATCGGTGAGGGCGCGGCGATGATGCGTACCAAGGGCGAGGCGGGTTCCGGAGATATCGTCGAGGGCGTGCGTCACATGCGGGCCGTGATGCGTGGTATCCGGACGCTGACGATCCTCGATGAGAATGAGCGGATGGCCTACGCCAAAGAGATCCAGGCGCCCTATGACCTCGTCTGTTGGGTGGCCGAGCACGGAAAACTCCCCGTCCCGAACTTCGCGGCGGGCGGTGTTGCCACACCGGCTGACGCGGCCCTGGTGATGATGCTGGGCGCTGAGGCGGTTTTCGTCGGCTCAGGAATCTTCAAGGCGGAGGATCCTGCGCCGCGGGCGCGTGCCATTGTTCAGGCCGTGACGCATTGGCAGGATCCCGCGAAGCTGGTCGAGATCTCCAGGGGTCTGAAGGATGCGATGTCCGGTCTTGATTCCGGAAAACTGACCCCAGAGGAAATGCTCTCCCGCCGTGGCTGGTAAGACCATTGGAGTCCTTGCCCTCCAGGGTGATTTTTCCGCCCACGAGGGATTCCTCTCGGAACTCGGCCTTCAGACCCGCCGGCTGAGGTCCGCTTCAGACTGTATCGGCCTGGATGGACTGGTACTGCCCGGGGGAGAATCCTCCGCCATGCTGCGACTGATGGAGCCTGAGAATCTCTTCGAGATCCTCGGCGGGCTGATCGGAGAAGGGATGCCGGTTCTTGCCACCTGCGCCGGGGTCATCCTCCTTGCGAAGAAGGTGATCCCGGAGCAGCGGAGCCTCGGTGCGCTGGATATCGATGTGGAACGGAATGCCTACGGACGGCAGCTGTACTCCTCGGTTGAGAAGCTCCGGAGAGCGGAACCTGAAGCCGCCGGCGTCGAAGGTGTGTTCATCCGGGCGCCGAAAATCCTGCGGATGGGTCCGTCGGTTGAAGTGCTGGCATGGCGGAAGGACGATCCCGTTCTCGTTCGCCAGGGAGCGATGATCGCGGCGACTTTTCACCCCGAGCTTGGATCCGATGGCTGGGTTCATTCCCTCTTCCTGGATCTTCTCTGATGACGGATATCGAAGATCTTCTGCTGAGCGCCGGGGTCGATTCCGCCCAGGGCCGGGCCGAAGCTCTGGCCCTCTGTTTCAGGGCCATGCCACTCAGGAGAGGAGAGTCTTCAAAGCATGAGAGCCTTGAGGAGATCTTCGATCGTGGATTTTTTCTCAGTCCGGAAGAATGTCGCCGGACACTGGATTTCTTCGGCGCGGGAGAGGCGGAGGTGGGCTCTGCCTTCGGGATCGCCTGGCCCTGGACCCGGATCAATGGCGCCTTCGTTGCGCCGGGACTTCCGGTGAGGCTTGGGGATGCCGAGGAAGAGGGTGCGGACGCCGTCTATCGAGTGGCGGAGAAGCGGATCCTGCGCGAGGCTGCGGGTGAGGAGGAGATTTTCATCGACTGCGGTGCATCGGCCCCGGGCGGAGGATTCCCTTTTG
Source organism: Thermoanaerobaculales bacterium (assembly GCA_024763555.1). GTDB lineage: Bacteria > Acidobacteriota > Thermoanaerobaculia > Thermoanaerobaculales > Sulfomarinibacteraceae > JANTFG01. The sequence continues at coordinate 31,631 of JANTFG010000002.1, read as the reverse complement.
ATCTCCTCTGCTTTGGCGCCATGGAGCGTTATCTCCTCAAAGCGGGGAGGCTGAGTATCGAGGATCTCTTCTGTCGGCTCGAGCTTCCCGTGTCCCGGGTCGAGCTCGACCGGATCTTCATCCGGGGGATGCGCATGGATCCGGCCCTGGTCGAGGGTTTGCCGGGCCCCGGGCAGGAGGATGCCGGAGTTGTCGGGACGGTGCTGAGTATTTCGCGTCCGCTGAAGGCCGACTTTGCTCCTGATCCAGCTGTTTTCTTCGGAATTCGGGCCGATGTCCGGGAGCTGTCCGAAAAAGGCGGGGAACTCGAAGTTCTGTCGGAGCGGGGAGAGCGGGCTGTATTTGAGATCAAGGGGGGAGAGGAGTTCTGGCGTGTGGACTTGCGGGAGGGCAGCTATCCGCTGCACTCTGTCAATCTCCACAGGCGAGAGGCCGGGCTCCGTCTGGAAGTTGAGCCCTCTTTGGAACTCGATCTTCTCGCGCCCGGCACGAGGGGACGTCTGGCCTTCGATCTCCATTCGGATCTGGTGATGCTGGAGAAAAGATACGGCGCCTGAGAGGGGAGAGTGCGCGCAGCGGAAATACCTCTTCCTTGCTCCTTCCTCGATTCAAGATCAGGCATCAGATATAATTCGGTTCAAAGGAGGTTGTATCGAATGGCCAAGATATTGTCAATTCTCGTTTGTTTAATTGCTTTTCTTACGGTTCAGCTTTACGCCGGCGATGTCGTCATCATCCAGGATGATTTTGAAGGGGATACGCTCGGCGGTGGCCCTGGCGGTGCGGATGTTGGAGATGTCTATTACTACGGAGCCGGTTCTCAGGTGATCGTCAACGAATTTGGGAGTCAGGCTCTGGAAAGCACGGATACGGTAACTGATGGTGGTTTTGCTGTTCAGTATATGCCGCTCACGAGCCCGGAAATTTTCGAGGCCACCTGGGATTTCATGATACTTGAAGATTCGGCAGGGAGCGGGAGTTATGTTGCCTCTCAGGGAATGACCGTACATTCGGCCTCAGGCAACATCGTTAACAATATTCGATGGTTGGAAGACGGGTCTCTTCAGTTCTGTGGAACGCTTACCGGCTTCACCTGGAGTACGAATACGGCCTACAGTCTTCGCTACCGGATCGACTGCGGTGTGGATAAGGCCTGGCTCTGGATCGATGGAGCTCAGATTGTTGATGCTCTCCCCTTGAATGATGATTGCACCACCCTCTTCGATTTTTCCCATGGTTCCTACTATCCCTCAACCGTCAGGCAGCGCATCGACAACATCAGAGTCGTTGACCACACGATGATCTTCGCGGATGGTTTCGAGGATGGAAGTGCAGATGCCTGGTCTACGGGCCTGTAGGACATCGAGTTGAAGGCGCCTATCGGGCGTCTGTGGGTCCATTTCCAGGAGAGCCCTCCGGACTCACCTGCTCGCCCTCCTGAGCCTTCTCGCCCGTGCTGAGCTCAGATCTTTCTGCCTGAAATCAGCCAACGGCTGGGATTGAGATCTTTCCGCTCGATCTGCTCGAGGCCCGCATCCCGCATCCAGCCCGAAATGTTCTTTTCGGTCCAGGTGTTGCCGAAGTCGCGCATGTGGATGGTGAAGAGAGTTCCGAACAGGGGCGAGCAGCGATCTTCGTCAATTCGGAAGTCAACCACGCAGAGGCGTCCTCCGGGCGACAGGCTGTCAGCCGCCCTCCGGATCAGCCGGGAGGCCGCCGCCGCGTGTTCCTGGTGGAGGATGTTTGCAAGTAATGCGAGATCGTAGCCGGCGCCGAAGTCGTCTGAGAGATAATCGCCTCCAAGGAATGAAATGCGATCTTCGAACTCGGTGTCCCTGAAGGCCTCTCTTCCCGCTTCGGCATTCTCCGGGATGTCGAAGACCGTTGCTTTCAGCCCGGGAACTCTCCTGCAGAATTCCTCTGCCCAGTGTCCAAGACTGCCGCCGATATCGAGGACGCTCCGGACCTCCTCAAGATCGATCTGATCCAGGGTCGTACGAGCCGTCTGACGACCGATGGCCCTCATGGCCTTCGCGAAAACCCGAATTTCCTCGAGACTTCTCTCCCGTCGGGGCCACTTTCCGCTCCGCAGCCAGGTCTCAAGGCTGGCGCCCCAGTTCTCGTACATCCAGTGCGAATGTTCCAGGAAGGGGCTGAGATCCTCCGAGCCCCCGCTGAAGAAGGGCTTGAAATCCTCGATCAGCTCGAATGTCTCGCCTTTCCTTTCGAGGATTTCCATCGCGACGAGGGCCCTGACGACCTTGTCGGTCGCGTCCTTTGAGAGATTGAGGCCCTCGGAGACGGTCTCAACCGTGGCGGCGGAACGGGCCAGGCGCTGGAGTATGCCGCATCGGGATGCAGTGGTCAGGGTGCGCTGGGGGGCGTAGTCCCAGAGCAGTTTCTGTATTTTCTCGAATTCATGCTTCATCTAGAGGACTCCCTTGCGCCGCCTGATCGCCCGTCGATAGACCTCGAGATAGCTCTGGGCTGATCCTTCCCAGCTGAAACGACGGCTCATGGCGCGTCGACGCATTGTGTCAATATGCTTTGGACGGTTGTACCAGGTCCAGATCGCCCACCCGACCGTATCGTAAATCGATCGGGGTGAGAGCCGGTCAAAAACGAAACCGGTGCCTTCACCCGTCTCCTGCTCGTAGTTCTCAACGGTGTCCGCAAGCCCCCCGGTTCGATGCACAATGGGCAGCGTGCCATAGCGCAGGGAGTACATCTGGTTCAACCCGCAGGGCTCGTAGCGGCTCGGCATCAGAAAGAAATCGGATCCGGCTTCGATCAAATGGGAAAGGGCGTTGTTGAAGGCGAGGCGGACTTTGAGGTTGGGGAGCCGTGAGGCCAGAGAGCGCAGTTCCTTCTCGCACCAGCTGTCACCTGTCCCGAGGATGACGAAATCCAATTCCATCTCATCACAGATCTGATAGAGCGAGCCGTAGCTCGGCCCGCAGAGTTCACCGAATCCCTTCTGATCGACCAGGCGCGAGACCATACCGATGATGGGACGGCCCGGGTCATCGGGAAGCCCCATCTCCCTGCGAAGGGCCTTTCGATTGATTTCCTTCCCCGAGAGGTCCTCCTCTGAAAAATGTCCGGGGATCAGAGGGTCATCCTCGGGGTTCCATTCTTCATAGTCCATACCGTTGAGGATGCCATGCAGGTCTTCCGAGCGTCTCCTCAGCAGTCCGTCCAATCCCCAGCCGAACTCAGGAGTCTGGATCTCCCGGGCGTATGTCGGTGAAACGGTGGTTAGCTGATGGGCGTTTTCCAGACCGCCTTTGAGCAGGTTGAGACGATCGTAATGCTCCAGGCCGGTGCCGTGGAAATCTTCCCATGCCAGCTGTGTGTGGACGATCTCGTGTTTGTCGTAGAGGCCCTGGTAGCCGAGGTTGTGGATGCTCAAGACAGAGCCGGTCTCCTCGAAGAGGCCATGCCGCTCCCAGGTGTTGAGGTAAATCGGCGCCAGGGCCGCCGGCCAGTCGTGGGCGTGAAGTACCTCGGGCTCCCAATGCCACCGCTTCACCAGCTGGAGGGCGCCCCGGCACAGCAGGGTGAAGCGGCGGACATTGTCATGAAAATCAGGTTCCTCTCGCGAACCGTAGATGCCGCTGCGGCCGTAAAGTTCCTCGTGGTCCAGCAGCGAGATCGGAACGCCCTTGACGCGGGTTTCGAAGACGCCGCACCAGGCCTGAGAGAAACCAAGAGGTACGCCCAGTTCCCCCGGGGAAACTTCGAGACGATTGCGGTCGATGTTGTAATAACGCGGCATGACGACGCGGACATCGTGGCCCATCCGCTGCAGTTGAATCGAAAGCGCCGAAACCGCGTCGGCCAGGCCCCCGGCCTTGGCCAGGGGTGCAAACTCGCTGGTGACCATCAGGATTCTCATTGCTGATCAGACCTCATTTCGAGCCCCATGAGCCGGATTTTCCGGTCGGTCAAGACGCCGGAAATATCCGGACTCATGATACCCTCCTCAAGATCGGGCCCTCCGGCGCCGATGCCTGCTCCTCCGGGGAGGCTCGGGGAGAGTAGAGCAGACTCCGGCTGGATTGTCGAGTCGGGAATCTCCAGGCCTGAGACCGTGTTGAATACCACTGTTGGTGAAGGAGTCGGGATGGAAGAGCAGAATTCATCGAAGAGAAGAGCGAGGCGCCTGAAGATCGCCATCTGGTTCCTGGCGGTCATCCTGATGATGGCCTCGGTGGTGTATCAGCGTCTGACCGGACCCACCCACCCTCTGCGTGGTTCCTACACCGTAGACGGGCAGGAGCACAGTTTCCGCCTGAGGCGCAGCGGCATCACAACCGAGAAGGCGGAGGTCCGAATTCCGGCACCCGGAGCGCAGTGGACCGCCTACATTCACTGGCGGCGTTATCCCACTTCCGAGGACTTCACGATCGAGGAGATGGACTGCAGTACCGAGTCCGGGGACTGTGTCGCAGCCCTTCCCATTCAGCCGGCTGCGGGCAAGATCGAGTATTTCCTGACGATTGAGGGCGCGGGCGACACTTTGCACCTTCCATCGGCCGGCGGGGAAGATACGGTCATCCTTCGCTACAAGGATCCGGTGCCGGCCGGCGTGCTGATTCCCCATATCTTCATGATGTTCTTTGCAGTCCTCTTCGGCATCCGGACCGGACTTGCAGCCATTTTCCAGCCCTCCGGGATGCGTTGGAGCGCCTGGGTGACGTTGATCGGCATGACCGTCGGCGGCATGGTGCTGGGTCCGATCGTCCAGAAATATGCCTTCGGCGCCTACTGGACCGGCTGGCCATTCGGGGGCGATCTGACCGACAACAAGGTGCTGATCATGTGGATCGTGTGGGTGCTGGCCTGCATGGTCATCGGATTCAAGCCCCTGAAAAGGGAGTGGGTGGGCCGGATCCTGGTGGTCCTGGCCTCAATTCTCATGATGGTCGTCTACCTCATTCCCCACTCGATGCGGGGAAGCGAGCTGAATTATGAGGCGGTCGATTCCGGAGTGGCGGCCCACCGGGCCATTGAAACCTCAGCAGAATGAGTGCTCCGCAGCTTCACCTGCTCATCGTTCATGTCCCGGTGATCGGCGTGTTCTTTGCGCTCCTTGTGGCTGGCGCCGCCCAGTGGTGGAAGGACGAGAGGCTGATGAAGCTTGGCCTCGTGATGCTGCTCCTCTGCGGAATCAGCGCAGGGATCGCCTATGCTTCGGGACCGCCGACCTACGAGAAGTTGATGCCGGTCATGAGTGAGGAGACGATGAATCTCGCGGAGACTCATGCCGGGGTGGCCCGGGGAACCTTCATCTTCTGTGTGCTGACTGGGCTCTTTGCGCTCCAGCTTCTCATTCGGGCTGCGGGTGGCGAGGCCATCCCGCGCTGGGTGGGACCGGTCCTGCTGGCTCTGCTCCTTGCGCTTTCCATCGCCCTGGCCTGGACGGCTCATCTGGGTGGATTGATCCGGCATCCGGAGTTGAGAGCCGGGGAAGTTCCCGCCCACCTGGCGGGAAGGTCCCCGGAGGCTTCGAGCCATTAAGACTGGCTTAGAAGCTCTCATTGACTCATGAGGACCGAGAGAGCTTCGGGCCTGCACTGGCGGAGAAAAGGCTGGATCTACGGTCTTTCCGCCTACGGAATCTGGGGTCTCGTGCCGCTGTACTTCAAGGCTGTGGCCTCCGTCACTCCTGCCGAGGTCCTCGCTCACCGAGTTCTCTGGTCTTTCCTGCTTCTATTCTTTCTTCTCATTGTCGAGGGTCGCGGCAGGGAAGTTCTTGCTGCACTTCGCGAGAGGAAGGCCAGGACGGCGCTGATTTTGAGTACGCTGCTGATCGCTCTGAACTGGTTCGTTTTCATCTGGGCGGTGAGCAATCATCGAGTTCTGGAGGCCAGCCTCGGTTACTTCATCAATCCGCTCTTTTCGGTTGTTCTCGGGATGATTGTTCTCCGGGAACGACTGAGGCCCCTCTCCTTTGTGGCGGTCGGTATCGCACTCGTTGGGATTGGAATCGAGGTTTCATCGATCGGCAGTCTGCCCCTGGTCGCTCTCGTCCTCGCACTGAGCTTCGGGCTTTACGGTCTGATCCGTAAAATGGCGCCGGTCAGCGCCATGCCCGGCCTGATGGTCGAGACCGGCCTATTGATGATCCCGGCCCTGATCTGGCTGGCTCGGCTCCGCATGGAGGGCAGCTTGCACTTTGGAGCCGGAGATCTGCGGATCAACCTTCTCCTGGCGGCGGCGGGGCTGATTACGGTGATTCCGCTGGTGTTCTTTACCCGGGCTGCGCGCATCCTTCCCCTGAGTACGATGGGTTTCCTCCAGTACATTGCGCCCAGCGGGCAGTTTCTCCTGGCGGTGTTCGTATTTCACGAGGGCCTTGATGGAACACGTCTTTTGAGTTTCTGCGCCATCTGGACGGCGCTCCTTCTTTTCAGCTGGGATCAGGTGCGGGCGGGCTGAGGCCGGAGGACGCGATCCGCCAACCACCGAATTCGGGCAGCTGCTTCCGTGAGGGCGTATTGGGAGCTGCCACAGGACTCAGGGAATCGAATGCTGAGTTTTCCGGGAGGGGCTACAATCGCGACATGAAGATTCTTCGGAGCCTGCTGCCTCTCATCCTGCTTCTATCCCTGTGCCGACCTGTTCCTGCGGCCGATCCCCCGGCCCGGCGGGGTCATGGAGGGGCCGTGGCAACCCAGGCGAGGGAAGCCACGGATGCTGCGATTTCCATCCTGAAGGCGGGAGGCAACGCTGCTGATGCAGCGGTGGCGGCGGCCCTCGTGCTAGCTGTCGTCTACCCCAACGCGGGAAACCTCGGTGGGGGAGGTTTTGCGGTGATCCGAATGAGAGGCCGGACCACCAGCCTGGATTTCAGGGAAACGGCGCCGTCGGAGGCTTCGGCCGGCATGTACCTCGGTCCTGAGGGCTCGCCCAAACCGCTGGCCTCTCTCCTGGGTCCACTGGCCGCAGGAATTCCGGGCTCGCCGCGCGGCTACTTTGAGCTGCACCGTCGCTTCGGACGCCTGGGATGGGCCCGGGTCGTGGCCCCGGCGATCCGCCTCGCCCGCGATGGCTTTCCGGTGTCGGCCCACCTTGCCCGGCTGCTCGGGAGTGAAGATGCCGTGTTCTTGAGGGCCTTCGAGGAAAGTCGGCGGGTCTGGCTACCTGAGGGGAGGGCGCCGGAAGCCGGCCGGATGATCCGCTTGCCTGCCCTGGCCCGCACCCTCCAGGCCTATGCCGATCGGGGCCCCGATGCCATCATGAGCGGGGAAGTCGCGCGGGCCATGGTGAGAGTATCAACTCGCCATGGAGGGATCCTGAGCCTTCAAGATCTCGAAACCTACCGGCCGGTCTGGAGGAAGAGCCTGGGTTTCGACGCCTTCGGCTGGCATGTGGCGTCGATGGGGCTTCCGTCTTCCGGGGGACTCATCCTGGCCGAAAGCTCGGCACTGCTGGAAGGCAAGAACTATGCAGGTCTTCCGAAAGGGGGCGCCGACCGGATGATGCTGCTTGCCGAGGCCTGGAAACGGGCCTTCGCCGATCGCTACCTGCTGGGTGATCCTGCCTCGACCCGGGCTGATGTCTCCACCTTGCTCCTGCCACAGAGGATGGAGCGCCTGGCAGGAGAAATCTCGCTCGCGAAGTCGACACCCTCCGCCGTCGTCCGAAGCATCGAGCTTCCACCGGGGAGGGAGTCGTCCGAGACGACCCATCTCTCAATCATTGATGGCGAAGGCGGCGCCATCAGCCTGACGACGACGCTCAACGGGAACTTCGGCTGTGGCCTCCTGGTGCCGGAGGCGGGTTTTCTGCTGAACAACGAGATGGATGATTTTGCCACGGCCCCAGGGCAAGCGAATCAGTTTGGACTCATCCAGGGCGAGGCCAACGCGGTCGCTCCGGGAAGAAGAATGCTCTCCTCGATGTCGCCGACGATTGCCTGGAATGATGAGGGGGATCTCATCGTGCTTGGTGCTCCGGGAGGTTCCAGGATTCCAACAGGCACCCTGCAGGTGCTGCTTCATCTCATTGTTGACGGTGAAGATCTGCAGGCGGCTGTCGATGCGCCCCGGATTCACCACCAGTGGCTGCCCGATCGGCTCTTTGCCGAGGAGGGTGCGTTGTCTCCGGAAACGATAGCCGTGATCCGCTCCCGCGGTCTGGAGACTTCCTCGACCAGGGCGGTCGGGCTGGTCCAGGCCGTCCGGAGGGAAGCCGACGGTTCAATGGAGGCGGCAACAGACCCCAGGGGAAGTGGAGAGGCGGGAGTGGTCGGGTCGGAGTCTGAGTGAGAGGCAGCGATTTCGGGGCGACGATCCGGGGCCGGAGAAGTAATCCGATACCGGAGCGGTAATCCGGAGCAAGAATCGGATCCCGGAGCCGCACATCCGGAGCGGAATCCGTGGGCCGGGCGGCGCATTGATGTCTGAAACCGGAGCAGGGATGAGGTGGCGGATCCCGGTGTGATCGCGGGCTGTTTCGACCACGACGAGTACGACTCTGCAGGCTCAGTTTCGCCTTTCGGGCGCAGCACCCGGCCGCTGAAGCGGCTCCGGTCCCCGGCTCCGGAAGCGGATTCAGCTGGCGGCTCCTGCTCCGGATCCGGCCCCGGTTCCGTTTGGCGATTTGCGGCTCCCGAAGTGGCTGGAACTTTCCTTCCGCTTTCCGGCTCCGTCTGATCTGTTTGTCCCCAGGGAGATGCAGAGAAAGAGAATTCCGGCCGGCTTGGAGCAGGTGAGTCCGGAGTCGACTGCTCAAAGGCGCTTCCGGTCATCCCAACGGCAGTGTGTGAGCGCTGTTTCCGGCGTCATTTTTCCAGCTCTCAATTTTGTTGAGAGTTCGGGTGGGGAAGTGCCTACTTCAGCTGATCCAGCCAGGCGTCGACCGCCTCGCGATCTTCCCGAGCGGGATCTCCTGAATCGACAAAGATTTTTCGACTCTCGATCGCCGGTGTCCTGATCGTCTTCTCGTCATCGGTCATGACTCTATTCTACGCTCCTCCACCGAGCTTTGTTGTCGGGCTTCGCAGCCGTCCCGGATTCCCCTCTGTGATACCATCGGATCAGCAAGGATTCGGGAAGATTCCGTTTTGCGAAGCATAGACCCTCCATCGGCACAGATCAGGCCCCAACCCGACCGAGGCCTTCAGAAGGTGGTGACGATCACCCTCGGGCGCCGACAATGACCGGCGTCGAGGAAACGACTCTCCTCTACTATGTCGGCCTGATCGTCGAGGTCCTCAGTGTCGGCCTGACGGCCCTGCTCTTCCAACTCCTCCGCCACCAGTCCGGCCGCCGCCGGTATTTCCGGATCTGGGCCGATGCATGGGTGGTGCTGACCCTCTCGCTGATCGCGCTGATTCCTTTCATGAGCCACCGGGCCCAGGTCCTTCTGGATCGTGCCGACCAGAGCCCGGCGATGGTGGCCGGTTATACCCTCTACCAGCTGGGAAAGTGGATCTTCCTGTGGTTGCTCGTCGGCGGCACCCACCTCTACGCCCATGGAGGCAGGTGGCGGCGCCGACTGTTCTGGGGGCTGGCGGGGTCGACGGTGTGCGCCCTGCTCTCGGTTGCGGCGACCTCGAGTTTCGCCAGGAGCATGCTGGTGCAGGGTGTCGCTCTGGTTCTCGCAATGCTCTACTGTGCCCGGACCATGTTCCTCCTGCCGAAGGAACGCCGAACCCTGGGCTCGGCCCTGACCGGGATGGCGTGTCTGGCCAAAGCCCTGCTCTGGGTCGCCGAATTGCCCTATTTCTGGAATGTCGCCATGCTGCAGCGGCAGGCGATCTCGGGCCCCTTGAATACCATCGGCAAGTACGGGTCCTTCGGAGATCTGATCCTCCAAATCATTCTCTCCTTCGGAATGGTCCTGATTCTGATGGAGGAGACCACGCGGGAGAAAACGGCGGCCATCGACGAACTGGCGCTCTCCTATGATGAGTTCAAACGTGAGGCCCTCCGCGACCCGCTGTCCGGTGCGCTCAATCGTCGGGCCTTCTTCGAGAATGTCGGGATCCGGTCCGCCCGGGCGACCTACGGCAGCGTCGGCCTCTTCGACCTGGACAATCTCAAGAAGACCAACGACCGGCACGGGCACTCCACCGGCGATGCGCTGATCCGTACCTTCGCCCGCGCGGTGCAGGTCTGTCTCGGGCCGGAGGATCGGCTCTACCGCTGGGGCGGCGACGAATTCCTCGTCATCCTTCCCAACGTCTCGGCCATCGAAGCCCAGGAGGCCTTCGAGGTGTGTCCGGAACTCCATCAGTCGATCGAGGCTCCGGACGGCACGCTCATCCACCTCGAGGCCAGCCTGGGGCTCGCGGATTACGGCGGGTCGGCCTCGCTTGAAGAGGCCCTCGAGGAGGCCGACCGCCGGATGTACGCATCGAAGAAACGTCGAAAGTCCGAGCGTGCCGTCCGGGATCCGAATGTGCCGGCGGCGGCAATCTCTGAGGACCGCCGTCGACCCGGTTCCCGATGGAATCCATCCAGCCGTTGAGAGAAGCCGCCTCAAACCGACCCACGGCGCAATGACTTCTTCAGTACCTGAGCTTTTCCCGTCCCGGTCTTTCCTGTTAGACTGGGAAAAACACGGAGGTCGGTATGAGATATCTGAGGCTTTCTGCGGGACTTCTTTTCTGTCTGCTCGCGGCCGGCACGGCCCTGACGGCGGACGAGGCGATCATCATCGATCACGGCAGCACCGGGCTGGGGACTATTCCTCTCGAATGGATCAATCGGGCAAGGCAGGATCTGCGGATCGGCTACTCCCACACCTCCCACGGGAGCCAGCTTGTCAGCGGCATCGAGGCCTTGAGTGCCTGGAGTTCCACCTACGACTTCCAGGCTTCAGGATGGGGAGCGGAGCCCGGCGTCTTTTTCAACGATTACTGGGCCAATGAAGAGGCGGAGGATCTCGGTCACAACGGTGATCTCTCCTGGCGGGATGCGACCCGTTCGATGCTCGATGCCGCCGGAAACGACCGGAACGTCGTTATCTGGTCCTGGTGCGGCGGCGTCAGCGATAACACGAGTTCGGGAATTCGGAGCTATCTCGAGGCGATGAATTCGCTGGAGCAGGAGTATCCCGATGTGATTTTCGTCTACATGACCGGGCATCTGGACGGCACCGGGAGTGAGGGGAATCTCCATCAGCGGAACGAGCAGATCCGGGAGTACTGCCGGAGCAATCACAAGATCCTCTTCGACTTCGCCGATATCGAGAGTTACGATCCCGACGGTGACCGGAATTTCATGGAGCTTTACGCGACCGACGGTTGCGAATACGACAGCAATGGCGACGACAATCCCTGGGGCGATGGAAACTGGGCTGAGGAGTGGATTGCGGCCAATTCCGCTTCCGAGCTTGCGGCACAGGCCTCCCAATGTGAGGATTGTGCCCACTCCCATGCGCTGAACTGCGTGCTGAAAGGTCGTGCCTTCTGGTGGCTCCTTGCGAGGCTTGCGGGCTGGGATGGAGGCGCCTCGAGTTACCGGACGCTGATTCCGGCGGTGGCCCACGCCCCCGGTGCGGAAGGATCAAGCTGGCGTTCGGATCTCATCGGGATCAATCTCGGTTCGGAGAGTGTCCGGCTGACGATGAGTTACGAAGTCTCGGGTCGCAGCCCGGTGAGCGGAAGCGCGAGCCTCGGTCCGGGGGAAACGATGCACTGGAGCGATGTCGTGGACTCCCTCTTCTCCTCGGATGGAAGCGGTGTCATCAGGGTCGAGTCTTCGGGGCCGATCCTCATGAAGGCCCGGACCTATAATCTCGAAGCTTCCGGAGGGAGTTTCGGACAGGCCCTGCCGGGTCTCGGACCGGAGGACGGCTTTTCGGAAGGAAGAACCGGCTGTGTGATGGGTCTTCGCGAGAACGAGCACTGGAGATCGAACCTGGGTCTGGTCAATCCGGGATCGACGAATTCTAGGGTGAGAATCCGGCTTTTCGATGCTTCGGGGAATCAGATCGGAGAGGCGCTCGAACGAAGCATCCCGTCGAATGGATGGAAGCAGATCGACCGGGTGCTTCAGGTCGCGGAGGCCGGTGAGCAGGACCTGGCCTACGCCCTGATCGATGTCCTCAGCTCAGGATCGGTGATCTGGGCCTACGGGTCGGTGGTCGACAACATCACGGGAGATCCGACAACCATTGAGGTGGAGTGGGAGTAGGGGGAAGGTCTCGTGGAGTGGTCAGGGTTTGAAATTCTGTACAAGAAATTGTACAATAGCGTACAGAGGAGAAGGCCTATGAGAACTGTGACCCTGACCGAATTCCGAAATCATGCGTCGGGAATGCTGAGCGATGTCGAAGGGGGCGAAACGCTTGTCGTCCTTCGGCACGGTCGGCCGATTGCCAGAGTTTCTCCGATAAAGGTAGACGAGAGGAGATTGCCCTCGTGGAGACGGCCGGCCCTTCGATTGACGACAAAGGGTGAGGGACTGTCCGCGACGATTCTGGACGAGCGAGAGCATGAAGATTTTTCTTGATTCTTCTTCCTTCGCGAAGCGCTTTGTGGACGAAGAAGGATCCGAGGAGGTCGAGTCCATCTGTTTCGATGCTTCCGAAATCGGTCTGGCCGTCCTGTGTGTTCCCGAATTGGTATCTGCCATGAATCGACGCCGTCGTGATGGATCGTTGACGCAGACTCAGTACGCCTTGGCGAAGCGGCGATTGATGGAGGATGTTCGTGACGCGGATATCGTTCAACTGACGACAGCGGTCATTTTGTCAGCGATCAGTATTCTCGAGGGAGTCCCGGTACGAACGCTCGATGCGCTTCATGTTGCCTGTGCCGTAGAGTGGGGCGCAGAGCTTTTTGTCTCATCGGACAGGCGCCAGCTCGCAGCAGCGACCCAGGCGGGACTGAAGACCCGGGCAGTTTGAAGCAGCGAATCGAGGAGTCGGATCGGGAGCCGCCAACCGTAACCGATTCCGGAGCCCGGTCTGACGCCCGGGAGGCGAGGCTGAGGCGACAGAATCACACTCGCAGTGGTCGGAATTCCCACGACCGCTTAGCTTCCGGCAACGGCCTCCCTGTTCGGGTTTCAGCAACAGAAACCGCGATCATCGCTCCCGCAATCCGCTAAAAGAACCACGATCCCACCGGCTCCGGTGCCGGTTGCTGCTCCGGATCCGGCTCCGGCTGCGGCCCCTCACCGCCGTGGATGCAACAACCTCCAGGTCATCGCCCGAACGCGGTCGAAAAGCTCAACGGCCTTGGTGGCTTTTTGACGATCAACCGTCCCGATGGATTGCAAAAGCCTGAGGTGGACGTCGACTTCGCGGGCGGAGCCAAGCGCTACACGGAAACCCATACCGGAGCAGGAGCCGCATCTCCGGTGCCGGAACCGATGCCGAAACCGGGGTCGGGAAAGGAGATTTCGATTCGACTCAGAGACGGTTTTCGATGACCGGGGTCCTTCGCCGGGACTGAAAATCCAGAGCGTGATATTCATCTTTCCGTCCATCCCACAGGGGAGCAAGGAAGGACATTTTTCGGCTTTGCGGTCTTCTGTCGCCGGACTGGGTTAGCCTTTTCTACCTGTTGTCCTCATTTCTTCTCGATGATGATTTCCACCCTGCGATTTTTCTGGCGGCCCTCGGCAGTTGTGTTATCGGCAAGGGGACGGCTTTCGCCGTAACCGAGGGTTTTGATTCTTCCCTGACGAACTCCATGAGCGATCAACCATCGGGCCACGGATTGTGCCCTTTCTTCGGAGAGTTTCTGGTTGTAGTTTTCCGAGGCGATGGAATCCGTGTGCCCTTCGACTCGGATGGGACGATCATGGAAGCTCTTGAATATCTCAAGAAGTTCGCCCAGGGTTCTTTCGGCATCGGGGCGAACTGCTGAGGAGTCAAAGTCAAAAAGGATGGCGCCTGAGAGTCGGATCCTGATCTCGGTTTCGCTTTCCTCGGCTTGAAGGGCGTCGAGACGATCCGCAAGCGTGGCTGCCTTCGGGCTCAGGCTCGTGGCAAAGCCCTCGATTCCTGATGTCTGATTGAGCAGCGTGGTGATGTGCATGACGAGGCGGCTCGTCTTGTCCTCGTTGAAGGGCTCGGCGACGAGGGATTCGGCCAGGGCCTGAGCTTCCGGCGGCTCGGGATCCTCCCAGTTGATCAAGGCCTTTGCGGGAGAAGCGGGAGAAGCGGGAGAAGCGGGTGGGCTGAGGCTCTGCTCTGCTTCCGGACTGGAGGATTCAACGGCTGCGAGCTGTTGCCCATCTTGTGCTCCCGGGCCTTGAGGGGATTGGGCGTCGTGCGGGGAAGCGCCGCATCCGAGAATCAGGACCAGGAACACCAGGAGTACCGGGCCGGGTGCTGTGTTACTTGTCCGTGATCGGCACATCTTCAATGGGCTCCGTTTCGTTGAGAAAGAGAGAAATGGTCTTGACATCGGGCGGCGGCGCCGGGAGCTTCATCCATACACGCAGTGTCTTTCCGGGCTGGATCGCTCTCTTCAGTCCCCGTGCACCATTGCCGACGAATTCATCGGCCGATGCGATGGGATGATTTTCCTTGTCGGTCAACACATAGTATTTCGTGCCGCTCTCCTCATCCACGGCGTAGCATGAGTTCTGTTTTCCGGTGAAACCGAAACCGACCGTCTGCTCCGTCTCTCCCTCGTTCACTGCGGCGAACTTGACAGTCAGGACCCGGCCCTTGCGGACGACGCTCATGACATTCACCGTCACTCCGTCCCAGTTTGTTTCTCCGCTCGCGATCGCTTCGGCGGCATTGGCCATATCGGCGGTGAAGCAGCAGGCGGTGACCAGAACACCGAAAGCCACGATTGAAACAGCATATTTTTTCCAGAACATCATCAGCCTCCCCGGAGTTTTCTCCATTATACTTCTTCTCTTGACGAATCCCCATGGAAAAAGTTGACTCTGAGTGGTGATTTCATCCTGCGGCGCAGCGCCTCTTCGGATTCCGGACTTGATTCCTCCCGGTGAGGGAAGGTGGGCTGGAGTACACTCCTGTCCATGAGTTTTCGGGATTCCGGGCGTCGATTTCTCCTCTTCATGATACTCATCCTGATCCTGGCAGCCGGTCTGCGACTGGCAGGAATCTCAAAGGAGCCCTTCTGGCTGGACGAGGTCTGTACGTCTCATCTGAGTGAGGGGAGCTTCCAGCACATTCTGAAGGCGAATGCCCGGGATACGCATCCGCCGCTGTATTTTCTGGAGGTTTCTCTCATCAGGAGGGTGTTTGGAGATTCCGAATCCGCGATCAGAGGATTGAGTACGGCGTGGAGTCTCCTCGGTATCGTATTCCTGATGCTCTTTGCCCGGGATATTGGGGGGCCGAGGATCTCCATCATGGCCGGGCTCCTCGCGGCGGTGAATCCACTGGATCTCTATTACGCCCAGGAAGCACGCATGTACAGCCAGGCGGCGACTCTAGCTCTTGCCTCCTCCTATTTTCTCCGGCGATGGTTCCATGCCCGGGTCGGGGAACAGAATCGCTCTTTGCCCTGGGCGCCGTGGGCCGGCCTCTACGCATTGTCGGCCGTGCTTCTCTGTTTGACGCACCTCGTCGGCTCCATGATTCTCCTGGCTCAGGGCCTCTATGCTCTCGGGTTTTTCCTGTGGAAGCGGCGTTTCCGTCAGGCGACTGTTTTTGTTGTGATCGGTCTTGTGTGCCTCGCGGTTGTTGGCGCCTGGGCGAGCTTTGTCATTGGGGTTCGGGGAGTGTTCTTCAGCAGGGCGATTCTCGGCTGGATTCCCCAGGCCACACCGAGCACGGTCTATCGCTTTCTTGTGGATCTCTTCTTCTTTCCCTTCTGCGGAGGAGTTGCTCGGGTGCTTCGACACCGACTTACATGGCCGGCCTGGATCCTGGTTCTCTTTGTCCTGGGATCGGCACTGAGTCGCGCCCGGGGTCTTGCGGGAAAATCCGGAGTGGAGAATCAGCCCGCCGACCGGGGGGCGGACCGGGGCCTGCTCCTCTGGCTGATCTTTGGACCGGTTGTTCTCGTGCTGCTGATGAGTCTCTTCTTTGAGCCCATTTATTATCCACCCCGCTTCTGCCTGCTCGTGCTTGCGCCTTTCCTGGTTCTTGCTGCCGGGGAGTGTGCCGCGATGCGGTCATGGGTCCTGCGCTTCCTGGTCTTCGGTCCGTTGTTCCTCCTGATGGCCTTCGGTTCATGGTGTCAGGAGGAGGCCATCACGAAGAGAGGATTGACGGAGTTTGCGGCTTTCTGGCAGCAGGCAGGCCCTCCCGATGCGGCGGTTTTCTCGCCGAATTTTTATCGAATGATGGCCTCATACTATACGCACGAGGAGATTCCACAACAGACTCGAGACTCGCTTCAACGGATGATGAGAAGTGCGGATTCGGCAAGGGTCTGGGTGTGTACGACGCCGGGTAATGTCTCCGGCCTGCAGGATGAGGAACTCGCGAAGTGGGTGCTTGGCTCCGGGTCTCAGACCGTACTCGGGAAATTCGACGGGATCGAGATCCGGGAAGTGAGTCTCAGGAGGAGACCGCCTGCTCTGTTTCGTGGCGGACAGCAGATCGACTTCGGCTCTGCGGAGGCCGAGAACTTCCTCGGCGCCGGCTGGTTCCGAGCGGAGAAGAACCACCGCTGGAGCCGCGGGAATCGTGCTGAGTTGTCATTCTCGCTCAGAGATGCCCGGCGCTTTTCGCGGATCTCGATGGAGATCTTCTGTTTTCATCGACAGAGAATCAGCCTTGTGCTGAACGGGAAGAGTATCGATTCCTTCGTCTGTGATCAGAGACGCCCTCATCTCCACGAGACGAAGGTGCCGGAAGGTCGTTTTGAGAAGGAGAATTCGCTGATTTTCCTCCTCCCCGATGCGGTGGCGCCCAGTGAGCTTTCGGCAAGCCGCGACTCGAGAAAGCTGGCTCTGGGGATCAGATGGTTCCGTATCGGAGGGGTCTCGGAGCGGCAGGACAAGAAGAGCTGCTTCGCCTCGAATCAGCCCACAGCTCAAGCCCTCGGAAAGGCCCCATGGTTCCTGCCGTCAAATAGTGAGATAATGAGAGGTGACGAGTAGATCTCGACGTCGATCGGTCCGGCGTGGATGGGAAGGTTCTATGGTTTCAGGATTTCATATTCCGGAAAGCGCTCGGGAGGCCCTCGAGCTGAAGGCCTCTCTGGGGGAGGGGGCACGTTTCCTCGGGGGAGGAAGCGAGCTGAATTCACAGACCTCGCAGGAGGAGGGGATCGAAGATCTCATCTCTCTGGCTCGGGTCAATTCGAAGTCGATCGAGTTTCGCGGCGAGGAGATCATCATCGGTGCGGCCGCCACGATCCAGGAGATTCTTGAAGCTGAAGAGCTTCCAGAGGTGCTCCATCGGGCCTGTCTTCAGGTCGAGAATCGTTCGATCCGAAACCAGGCCACGATCGGAGGTCATGTGGCGGCCGCTCACCCCTATGCCTCGGTGCTGCCCCTCCTGATCGCCCTCGACGCGAAACTCGATCTTCTCGATGCCGATCTGGCTCCGATCTCGCTCGGGATCCCGGAGTATCTGGACGGCGCCCGGGAGGGCCTGATTACGGCCGTTCGGATTCCGAGCTTCCCCGCCGATGGAGGGGCTGCCGTCGCCCAGTATCGACGCTCGACAATTGACCTGGCACTACTGTCGGTCGCGGTTTTTGTGGCGAAAAAGGATGCTGCGGTCTCAAGGTCGAGAATCGTCATTGGCGGCCCGGGCCCCCTGCCGCAGCGGCTGATCAGGGTCGAGGAGAGCCTGGAGGGCTCAACCCTTCCGCCGCGTGAGCAGATTGAGAGCATGGTGCGGGAGCAGGTGCGGGCCGAAACGGATTCCCGTGCGACCGCCGAATTCAGGAAACATATGGCCGGGGTCCTCGTGGCGAAGGCCCTGACGGAGGTGGCCTCATGAAGATTCACTTCACTCTCAACGGCCGCCTGCGTGAATTCGATGTCGACCCGGGCGCCAAGCTGCTGGAAGTCCTCCAGGCTGACGGGGTCCTCGGGGTCCGGAAGGGTTGTGACGGAGAGGGCTCCTGCGGGGCCTGCGCAGTGCTTATCGACGGACGCCAGATGAATTCCTGTCTCCTTCGTGCGGCCCAGGTCGATGGAAAAGACATCAGGACGATCGAGTTTCTCAATCGCCACCGCTCCCTCTCCATCGTCCAGTCAGCCTTCGTCGATGCCGGGGTGGTTCAGTGCGGTTACTGTACGCCCTCCATGCAGCTGGCCGTGCATGAGCTGCTTGAACGGAATCCCGACCCGGACAGGGCCGAGATCCGTGACGCCCTCTCCGGCACCTTTTGCCGGTGTACGGGCTACCAGCAGTTCTTCGATGCCGTTAGCCTGGCAAAGGAAAGGCTCTCGGATCCCGATTTCAAGGCGCCGCCGGCCCCTGAGTTCGGCGGAGAGCTTCGGGTGATCGGCAAGGTGCGCCCGAAGGTGGATGCGCCCCAGCTGGTGCGTGGCGAGAAGGCCTTTGTCGAAGACCGGGTCGAGGCGGATGCCTGTTACCTCAAGGTTCTCGGGAGCCCGCACGCTTCGGCCTGGATCAGGAGCATCGATACTTCGAAGGCCGAGGCCATGGACGGCGTCGTTGCGGTTTTCAGCTATGAGAACTGCCCGGATATTCCCTACGGCTGCGCCGGCCAGGGCTTCCCGGAGCCCTCGCCCTATGACCACTATCTCTTCAGCCGGAAGATGCGCCACATCGGCGACAGGGTGGCGGCCGTGCTTGCGGAGACCGAGGAGATCGCGGCTCTGGCCCTCGAGTCCATCGAGGTCGACTACGATGTTCTCAAACCCGTATTCAGCATCGAAGAGGCCTGTGCGCCCGGTGCGCCCCTGGTTCACAGCGGACCCGTGGAATACGTTGTCGGGGCTCCACCGGATCTCGATAACTCGAAGGCGGATTCCCGTGACGGGACGATCATCTACCAGTTCCCGATTCACGGCGACCCGAGCCGCAATCTCGCGGCATCCGTCAGCGGCGGCATCGGTGATATCGAAGAAGGTTTCGCCGAGGCCGATGTCATCGTCGAGCGGGAGTATGAGACGGCGCAGGTCCAGTGTACGCCCTTGGAACCCCATGTCGTGTATACCAAAATGGTTGCGGGCCGGCTGGTGGTTCACGCCTCGACGCAGGTGCCCTGGCATATCCGCCGCATCCTCGCCCGGATCCTCAATATCCGTGAGAATCAGATCCGGGTGATCAAGGAGAAGACCGGCGGCGCCTTCGGGGCGAAGCAGGACATGGTGGTGGAGGACATCGCCGCCTGGGCGACCTGGAGTACGGGTCGATCAGTCTATTACCGGATGAGCCGCAAAGAGGAGTTCATTGCCTCGAGAACCCGTCATCCTATGAAGATCCGGATCAAACTCGGCGCAAAGAAAGATGGAAAACTGACGGCCATGCAGATGGATGTGGACTGCAACACCGGACCCTTCGGCGACCACTGCCTGACGGTGCCGATGAACGGCTGCTCCAAGGCCCTGCCGCTTTTGCTCTGCGACAACGTCCACTTCGATGTGCATTCCTGGTATTCCAATATCCCGCCGACGGGGGCCTATCAGGGTTACGGCGCGCCCCAGGGTTCCTTCGCCATGCAGCTGGCGGCAGCGGAACTTGCCGATGAATTGGGCATGGACCAGATGGATTTCATCGAGAAGAACAGGGTCCGCGAAGGTGTCGTTTTAGAGATTCTCCGCTGTCTCGGAGAGGGTCGGGAAGGCTCGCCCGAGAAGGTCTATACCTGTGCGCTGGGACCGGCCCTTGAGCGCGGTTCCGAGCTGATCGGCTGGGGCCGGAAGGAGGAGAGCGATGATCCCGATGTGAAGATCGGCAAGGGATTCGCGATCATCCAGCAGGGTTCGGGTCTGCCCCACCTCGATGCGGCCAATGCCGTCATCTCGATGTTCGGGGACGGAACCTTCATTCTCTTAAGCGGCGGAACCGATCTGGGCACCGGTCTGGACACGGTCAGTACGAAGATGGCGGCGGAGTACCTCTGCACGCCCATGGAGAATATCTCGATCATCGCCGCGGACACCGATGTGACGCCCTTTGATGTCGGTGCCTATGCGTCCAGCGGGACTTATTTCTCCGGTGGCGCCGCGCTCAACGCGGCCAAGCGGATGAAGGAGATGATTCTCGACGTCGCGCAGGAGATGATGGCGGAACCCCGGGAAAACCTGGAACTCGTCTATCCCAGCCGGGTGCAGGGCAAGTCGGGATCGGTGGGATTTGATGAGATCGCCCGCTACACCCAGGGCGGCGACGGCTGCGGCCAGCTGGTGGCCAGCGGGGTCTTCACGGGTGAGAACAGCTCCTTTCCCTATGCCGTGCATCTTGCCCAGGTGGGAGTCAACACCCGGACGGGAGAGGTGGAGGTTCAGAAATACGTGGCGCTCCATGACTGCGGGACGCCGATCAATCCCAAGCTCGCCCTGGGCCAGGTTTACGGCGGCGTAATGAAGACCATCGGTCATGCGCTTTTTGAGGAGATGGTCCTGGATGAGAGTGGGTGCTGTACGAATCCGAGCCTGCATTCCTACAAGGTGCCGATGATCGGGGATGTCCCCGGGGAATTCACGGCGGAACTGATCGAGACCGACGATCCCTTCGGTCCCTACGGGGTCAAGTCGATCTCTGAGGTGGCCTGTAACGGCGCCGCCCCGGCCCTGGCCTCGGCCATTCATGATGCGACCGGCGTCTGGATCCGGAGCTGGCCCTTCAGCGCGGAAAAAATCCTCCGTGCCCTGGGGAGGCTCTGAAGATGCCGGCGCCGAAGAAAGGCCCTTTTCTCCTCTGCAGGGCCCGCTACCTTCTGCCCTTTGCTGAGCCCGATCGCTCCGAGCGGATCGAGGACGGCTATGTGCTGGCCGAGGGCGAGGAGATCCTCGAAGTCGGTCATTTCACCGAAGAGATCGGCCGGAGGCTTGAGGAAAACTACGGATCCGCGCTGGAGGTGATGGGCGATCCCCTGGCCGACGAGATTCCGATGATCAACGCCGTACTCCTGCCGGCCTTCGTCAAGGCCCACGGGCACGACCATGAACAGCCCCTGATCGGGATCGCCAAGGACCAGGCCCTGACCGCCTGGCTGGACCACGCCGTCAATCCCTTCACCGGCTTCATGCGGAGCCGGAGGGAGGAACTGAGTGAAGAGCTGGGTTGTGTGCCCCAGCTGGCGGTCTACCGCATGGCGCGCCTGGTCGACATTCACTACGGCATCACCGCCTCGATGGTGCACCACTGCAATTTCAACAAGTACTACCTTCAGGAGATCGCTCAGGCCAACGAGGCGGCGGGCACCACGATGATCGTGGCCGTCGGCGGACAGGATCGATTCTACGTCGAGGAGGTCCTGGACAGCCCGGGAGAGGCCGTCGAACGTCTCGATGAGGCCCTGAAGCTCGAGGGCCTGAAACGCACCAGCTTCTGTCCCGGTCCGGACCAGCTCTTTTCCAACAGCCGCGAGCAGCTGATTCCCCTCAAGCGATGGGCCCGGGAGCACGGCACGCTCTTTCACGTCCACAGTGCGGAGGAGCCCAATACCACCCGCTGGTTTTCCGAAGAGATCGAGCCCGGGATGACTCCGGTGGAGTACGCCGATGCCATCGGGATTCTCGATGAGAAGACGGTGCTGGCGCACCAGGTCAACTGCGGACCCGCCGATCTCGAGATTCTCGCCCGCACCGGGACCCGGGTCGTGCATAACCCCCTGGCCAATACCATCCTGGGTTCGGGCATGCCCCCCGTCATCGAGATGATGGCAGCCGGTATCCCGGTGGCGATCTCCACCGACGGTTCCGGCTCGGCGGATAATCAGAATATTCTCAACGCCGCCCGCCTGGCGGCCGAGTATCAGAAGGCCTTGCACCAGGACGCCACCCTGATGCCGGCGCAGCAGCTGATGGAGATGATCACCGTCGTCCCCTCCGCGATTCTCGGGCTGAACCAGGGCGAATTGGCCCCCGGACGGCAGGCGGACTGGGTGTTGGTGGATCTCAACCGGCCCAACCTCATCCCGACCCGGGTGGACAACCTCGTGGAGAACCTGATCTGGGCGGCCGATGGATCCGAGATCAGTACCGTCGTGGCTTCAGGCCGAATCCTCAAGGAGAATGGGAAGATCCTTCCCTTTGCGGACGGCACCAGGCCCGATGAGGTGATGCGGGACGTTCAGCGTCTTTCGGAGCGATTCATTGCGCACATCCGGACGAGCGAGGAGCTGAGCGGGACGGGTGCACACCGCTAGGAGGCTCTGATCTTGAAGATCCACGCCATTCTGCTTGCCGCCGGGACTTCTGAGCGCATGGGCCGGGATAAGCTCCTGATAAAAATCCGGGGTGAGCGGGTGCTCTACCGTGCCCTCCTTCCGCTGATCTCCTCGGCGCGGATTAACGGCCTCAGTCTGGTCGTGCAGCCGGGATTCAGCTGGCCCGACGGCCCGGTCGCATGTGATCTCGTCGTCAATCCGGACTTTGAAGAGGGCATGGCCTCCTCGATGCGGGCGGGTATTCTGGCCGCTCCGGAGGATGTGGACGCCTACCTCATCGCCCTGGCCGACATGCCGAATCTCAGCGTTTCCACCCTGCATCGGCTGATCGATGAGTTCTCTCGGAGTGACAGGGGAATCGCCCGCCCCTCCTTCCGGGGAAAGGCGGGACACCCGGTGCTGATGGCCCGAAGCTTCAGGGAGGAGCTGCTCAGTCAGCGGGGCGATGTGGGCGCCCGGGAGATCCTCAGGGCTCATTCGGAGGATGTCCTGGATATCCCGGTTGATGAGCCGGGAGTCGTCGAGGATCTCGACCATCCGGGAGATTTCGGCGGTTTTCCGAGAATCCTGATCAAGGGGGCGGGGGAGATCGCCTCGGCCGTGGCGCATCGTTTTTTCACCAGTGGTTTCGAAGTCATGATGACCGATGTTGAAAGACCGACGACCATCCGGCGCCTCGTCGCCTTCGCCACGGCGATCCAGGAGGGCGAGGTGGAGGTCGAGGGAGTGCCCGCCCGGGCCTTCAGCCTTGAAGAATCGGGTGAGCTTCGGGATTTCCGGGGAAGATTCATTCCGGTCCTGATCGACCCCGAGTGCGAGACTGCGCGTCGTCTGCGCCCGGAGGTCATCATCGACGCCCGCCTGCTCAAACGGAACGAGGGGTCCTTCTTCGATGAGGCCGAGCTGGTGATCGCACTGGGCCCGGGTTTTATAGCCGCTGAGGACGTCGATCTCGTGATCGAAACCAATCGCGGCCACGATCTCGCCCGTCTGATCGAGCAGGGTCCGGCGCAGCCCAATACCCACACGCCGGGCACCATTGCCGGGCATACGGCCGATCGGGTACTCAGGTCTCCCGGAGACGGAATCTTCGATGCCGCCTCCGGGATCGGTGATCTGGTTGAGGCGGGTCAGGAGCTGGGCCGGGTGGGAGAACTTCCCGTCAGGACATTGATTTCCGGGGTCATCCGGGGTCTGATTCACCCGGGCTACGTGGTGAGGAAGGGCCAGAAGATCGGCGACGTCGATCCCAGGGGTCGGGTGGAGTTCTGCAGCCGGATCTCCGAGAAGGGGCGGAACATCGGGGGCGCCTGCCTGGGGGCCGTGATGCGGCACTTCCACTCCCGGATGCGATGACTCTCCTCGAAGCCCTCGGCCCGGGGCGCCTGATCAGCATCATCGGTGGGGGAGGCAAGACCACGCTGATGTTTGCGCTGGCCCGGGAGGCCCGTGCTGCGGGCAGAACCGTCATCAGTACAACCACGACAAAGATCCGCGTGCCCCCGCCTTCAGTTTTGAAGACGATTCTTCTTAAGGGGGAATTCTCCGCATGGATCGGGAAACTGAAAGGGCAGCTCCGCGAGGAGGGGCAGATCACTCTCGGTCGCGAGATCCTGCCGGGAGAGAAGCTCATCGGGCTCGAGCCGGGACAGGTGGATCTCATCGCGGAGGAGCTTCCGGCGGATCTCATCCTGGTCGAGGCCGACGGTGCGGCCGGGCGATCGCTCAAGGCCCACGCCGCCCGCGAGCCGGTGATCCCCTCAAAATCGGAGCTGGTGATCCTCGTCATCGGCATCGACTGTCTCGGCGCAGAGCTTGATGATCGTGCCGTGCATCGTGCCGCGCTGTTTTCAGAGCGTCTTGGACTGCCGATGGGCAGCCGAATCACGGCGGAGGATGTTGCGGCGGTCGTCCATCATCCCGAAGCCTACCTGGCCAAAGTACCGGAGACGGCGCGGGTCCTGGTGCTGCTCAATAAGGTGGATGATCTCCGGCAGAAGGAGGCCCGGGGAATCGCCGCCGCCCTGAGGCGAGGCGATACCCGGGGGCGCCTGGATCGGATCCTCGCCGCTGAATTAAGGCGGGTGGAGTTGATTCCGGTCTGAGTCTGTCCCTGGATCCGGAGCGGCAATCCGGAGCAGGAGCGGAAAACCGATGCCGGAGCCGGAGCGGCAAACCGGAGCAGGGCCGGCCGTGGATCTCTGAGCGGAATACGTGGGCCGGGGGCCGCCCTGGTATCCCGAACCGGAGCAGGGAGGCGGTGGCCGAGCCCGGTGTGATCGTGGGCTGTTCCGACCACTGCGAGTACGAATCCGCAGGCCCGGTATCGCCTCTCGGTCGTGGCATCCGGCCGCGGAATCGGCTCCGGTCCCGGCTCCGGTGGAAGGCAGGTGGCTTCGTGGGATGTTTCGACGAGTTCGAGTACGACTTTGCCGTCTCAGTTTTGTCTCTCGGCTGAGGGGTCCGGCTCCGGAATCGGTTCCTGCTCCTGCTCCTGCTCCTGCTCCGGGCCCGGTTGGGATATCTCAGCTCATACCCTTCGTGACTTCGCCCGCTATGAACCGGTCGTAGTATGGGACCAGAGACTGCTGCTGCCGGTTTCAAAACCGTCACTGAAAATCGGACCTTCGGCCAGGAATTCATAGGCGCCGATATCGCAGACGCTCTCGCCCTCGCCGGTTCCGTCGATCGGTCGACTGAAGTTACGCTGATCGTAGTCCATGGTGCATCTCTCCGGTTTGGCGTTATCGATCGCGATGCTGCCCGGGAGCAGGGCCAGAACTCTGCCTGTTCCGCCGTCGTAGGATTCGATTATGGTTCTCGCATCCTGAACGAAGGGGATATCGCCGATGATGTTGAAACCACAGGTGTTCCCTGGTGATTCGATGTTGTTGCCGAGGCTTGATGTCGATCCTCCCTCGCTGCTGCAGTCCCCGACGATCAGGGTGTTCGAAATGGTTGTCGAGGCTGAAGCGCCGACGGCCAGGGCCCTGCCGGAAGTGGCGTAGTTTCCGTCGATGGACACGTGTTGGAGGGTGGCGCGATCAGCATTGAATATTCCTCCGCCGCTGTCGTTATAGGCGAGGTTCGTCAGGATGGAGCAGTTAAAGACATTTATAATCTCGACATTGTAGATTCCTCCTCCGTGCGAATGGCTCGCACCCTGGTGGGTCTGGTTGGAATAGATACTGGTGCGGGACAGGGTGGCAGTTCCATTGTTGTAAAGACCTCCACCCCCTCCGCCATGGGAGACGTTGAGGTCCAGAGTCGAATCGACCAGGGTAATCGTCGATCCAGCCTGGTTGAAGATTCCTCCGCCATGGGTCTCAGAGTCATTTTTTGTGATTCGACTGTCCTGGATGTCGATCCACCCGCCGCGGTTGTAGATGCCCCCTCCGAGTTCGTGGGTCGAGTTCTCCGTCACCGTGCATCGAGTCAGGGATATGTATGCCCCGTCATTCAGAAGACCCGCTCCCCCCACATCCGTAAATCCGGCGTAGGTGACGCCTCCGCTGATCGTGAGGTCCGAAAGCCGGGAATTATGATTGCCGAGGAAATGAAAAACCCTGTCGAGGCCGTTGGCGTCGATGACCACGCCGGCCTCGCCCTGGATTTCTACGGCTTCGGTGATGTCCAGGTCGCCTGTCGCTGCGGCATCCTCCAGGATACCGACGGTACTCAGAGTGTAGGTACCCGCGGACAGGCGAATCACGTCGCTGTCCGAATCCTGGTTCGCATGGATGATGGCGCCCCGCAGGCTGCAGTCGGGGGAGACTTCAGGAAGGCAGGCCGTGGCCTCGGGGGCGTCGTCGAAACGATCGACAATGAGTAAGGCTGCCGGGACGGACAGGGCGACGGTCTGGGTGCCGATAGCGAAAAAGAGAACCAGGAGTCTGTTGGGGCACCATGTTGAGCGGAACATTCTTGACCTCCTGCTGCGGTGTCATTCAACGGTTTTCGAGAACCTTCGGGTGGTCTCCGGTGCCGATTCGGCGGGGAATCGGCCCGTCATCAGTATCGATTCCACAAGGACTGGAGACCATCGCACGATGATGTGATCTTCCAGCAGATCATGCCCTTGCCCCGCATGATCATGCGATGGCTTGTCAGTGGCTCTCGCCGGCACCCCGAAGCGGCTCCCTGTCCGAGAAGCACAGGAGGCTGTAGGATGGGAACAGCCATGAAGTCGCGATGGGTTATCACTGCTCTGACGATTTTTCTGCTGCGCGCGGGCTCGCCCGTCTTCGGTGGGGGGTGGGCCGATGGCCGGGTCCTCCGAAAATGGACAAGGGAAGATGGCCTTCCCCAGGACTCGGTGACGGCAGTTGCACGGAGCTCGGACGGCTATATCTGGGTGGGCACTCAAGAGGGACTGGCGCGTTTCGATGGTGTGCGTTTCGAGTCTATTGCGCTCGTCTCCCGGAGCGGACTTCGAGACGGCAGTGTCATCGCCCTGGCTTCAGATCACGATAGGCTGTGGGTGCTCACCGGTCATGCTCTCTATCGCGGAAACCGGCAGGGTTTTGTGGAGGTTCTCACTGAAGCGGACCAATCGCTGGGCAGGGGCCAGACCCTCTCTGTCGATCATACCGGGACGGTCTGGATCGGCTCGGCCGAGGGAGTCTTCCGCGTTGAAAAATCAGTGGCCAAAGCTGACAGTTCCGGAAAGGAATGGTTTTCCTCTCTGACCGAGCATGGTGAGGTCCTTTGTGCGGCCGGAACCTCGGTCCGCTGCCGGGTTGGGGGGAGTTGGCATATCCGGAAACCCTTCCCCACGGGAGAGGGTGAGGACACCTTTACCCATGTTGCCTTCGACAGCCGTGGCACACTCTGGGCCGCGGATTCTTCGGGCGATATCTGGATGTCCTCCGGGACGGACGATCTCAGGCGTCTGGAGCTGCCGGAACGTTTTTCGGGGGCCCGCGTCGGGGCGATGCTCTGTGATGAGGAGGGCTCAGTCTGGGTCGGATATCTTCGGGGAGGCATTGTCCGAGCCGGCGCTGAAGGAGGTCTGGAGAGCTGGCATCCCGGGGGCGCCTGGGAATCGGTCCAGATCCTGTCTCTGATGGTCGAGGACGATGACACACTGTGGCTTGGTACGGCTCATCAGGGACTCGTCCGTTTCTTCCGAGCCCCGGTCCGGGTCTACTCGGAGACAGACGGCTTGCGGGTAGCTTCCGTGAGTTGTGGGTTCGAGGATTCGAGGAATCGCCAGTGGATCGGGACTGCCGGCGGGGGTCTTTACCGTTTTGTCGACGGTGCGATGATACCCGTTTCCAGCTTGAAATCGACGCACATCCTCTCGCTCGGTGAAGATTCCCTCGGACGGCTCTGGGTTGGAACCGCAGGCGATGGTGTCTTTATCGGCGGAGGGGGAGCTTTTCATTCCCTCGGCGAAACACTTCCCATCGTGCTGTCGATGACGCGCGACGAGGCGGGGTCTCTCTGGTTGGGCGTCCTGCAGTCGGTCTACAGATTCGATGGCCGAAGCCTGGAAAGAGTTCCGTCGCTCGGCGGCATGAACCCGACATGGATCGGGGCGAGTGGCGATGAGATGTGGCTGGCGAACGGACTCGGGGGTGTTGCCCGATGGCACGATGGCGAAGGAACCCTCTACGGCGAAGAGGATGGCCTGCCTCCGGTCGCAGCCGTGACGGTGCTTCCCGATGATCGTGGCGGTGTATGGATCGGAACCCACATGGGCGGCTTGCTTCACTTTGACGAAGGGCGGGTCATCAGCATTACAACCGCCGAAGGGCTCTGTGACGACAGTGTTTTTTCAATGATCGAGGACGATGGCGGGCGATTCTGGATGAGCAGCAATCACGGCGTCTTTGCGGTCAGGCGGGATGAGCTTGAGAAAGTGGTGGCAGGTGAGCGAAAGACCGTTGACTGTCGTCTTCTCGGAGTCGCGGACGGACTGATCGGAAGAGAATGCAATGGCGGTCAGCAGCCCTCTGCATGGAAAGACCATCGGGGCAGGCTTTGGTTTGCCACTGCCGAGGGTGCGGCGGTGGTCGATCCCGCAAAGGTGGTGTTCGACCCGCCGCGCCTGAAAATTGAGAGTTTTGCGGTGGACGGCAGGAAATATGAACCGCCGGGTAAGGGATTGTTGCTCGACATTTCTCCGGGGCGCGGGGAACTGGAGCTCCAATTCTCGAGCATCGACTTTGATCTGGGGGATCAGCTCCATTTTCGATTCCGACTGAGTGGACTCGACGATCGATGGGTGGAACTTGATGAGAAGGATCGCCGGATCTATTTTGCGAGTCTGCCTCCGGGGGAGTACTCTCTCCAGATCCAGAATGGACTTCGGGGAATGAGCTGGGCCAAGCCCGGGCTGAAAATTGCCTTCAGGCTTCGGCCCGCCTTTGTCGATTCAAGGTGGTTCGTGATTCTGATGGGGTTGGTGGCCGCATTTGCAGTTTGGATCGCCAATCGAGGCCGAGTGGGAATCTTGCGCCGCCGGCAGAAGCGTCTGGAGGAACTGGTCGATCTCCGAACCCGGGAGCTGGCTGAAATCAACAGCACCCTCGAACAAAGGGTTGATGAGGGTATCGCCGCCCTCAGAGAGAGTGAGCGGATGGCCGCCTACGGGCGCCTCATTGCCGGTGTCTCCCACGAGATTCGTCATCCGCTCTTTGCCATTCGAACGGTGACGCACCTCCTCGGCAGGAGGTTTGGAGCTAATCCTTCGACCGGGGAGGAACTCGGCATTCTCGAACGTGAGACGGACCGGATGCACCGGCTTGTCGATGATCTCCTTGAACTCGGGCGCCCGCACGAATTGAACATTGTTCAATGTCGACCATTCGAACTGGTAGCCCACCTTGTGGAAAGCGCCGGGGTTCACGAAGAGGTTGGATTGCCTGTCGAAAGAGAGGTCGAGCCGGACCTGCCTGCGGTCTGGGCCGACAGGGCGGCCATCCACCAGGTGCTCTTGAATCTTGTCCACAATGCGGCCCGCCATGCGGTCGGTGCAAGCAGGATCCTGGTCCGGGTGAGGCGGTATGATCAGGGCAACTCCATCCTCATCTCGGTGGAGGATGACGGCGCCGGGATGAGCTCCGAGGTTCAGGAGCAGGTCTTCGAGCCCTTTTTCTCCGGTGCGGGGGGTACGGGCCTGGGTCTGGCCATTGCTCGTCGGCTGGTCCGCGAGCAGAAGGGGAGGATTAAAGTCCGGTCGAGGCCCGGTGAGGGGACGGTGTTCACGGTGGAACTTCCATCCGGTGAGTCTGAATGACGGGATTCGCTGTGTAGCGCAGGATTCGGTGCATTTTGGCCAACGGAGGATCTCTCGTCAGTCTTGAGCCTCAGATGAGCCCTGCCCGAAGGGCCTTGCTGACGGCTTCGGTCTGAGAATGCACATGAAGCTTCTCATAGATGGCCCTGATGTGGGTACGGATGGTATTGATGCTGACACAGAGCCTGCTTGCCGCGCTCCCGTAACTGTGCCCTTCTGAGAGGAGCCCCAGGATCTCGATTTCGCGGCGCGTCAGGCCATGGTTCTCATGAGCGGGCATGGAGGTCTGTCGGAAGAGGCGGACCACTTTGCGGGCGATGAGCGGTGACATCGGAGAGCCCCCTGCATGGGCCTCAGCCAGAGCCTCCAGCAGACGGGTGGGCGCAATGTTCTTGAGAAGGTAGCCGCTGGCGCCGCGGCATAATGAGCGAAACACCCGTTGGTTATGGTCGTGCGCTGTGAACATCAGCACCGTCAATTCGGGCCACGCTTCAAGCACCAGTGCGACGCCTTCGTCGCCGTCCACCCCGGGAAGCTGAATATCCAGGAGGAGGATCTCGGCTTCGCCGAGTTTCGGAGAATGCAGGGCCGCCTCGACCGTGGGCCAGTCTCCACAGCAGCGGTATCCGGGGCTTCCGTTGATCAGTAGCCGGAGGCTGGAGCGGAATGCCTGGTCGTCGTCGATCAACGCGATACGAATATCTGTGGACATCGAAGTAGATTATGACACAGGGGAGCGGATCGCAGCAAAATTCCTTTCGGCAAGCGAGTTCTGTATGGAAATTTCTATACGGGACAGAATGTCGAGGGACATCGCTCCGGTCTCGGATCCCTGCTGCGGTTCAGGAAATTAGACAGCCATCATCCCACCCTCGTTCCGCTCAGAGAACCACGCCCGCACCGGCTCCGGCATCGGCTCCGGATGTGCGGCTCCGGCCCCGGTTTCGGCTCCCTGCTCCGG
This sequence comes from Thermoanaerobaculales bacterium, assembly GCA_024763555.1. Classification (GTDB taxonomy): domain Bacteria; phylum Acidobacteriota; class Thermoanaerobaculia; order Thermoanaerobaculales; family Sulfomarinibacteraceae; genus JANTFG01. Next base: position 1,205 of record JANTFG010000002.1, on the reverse strand, counting down.
TTCCGGTTTCGGTTCCTGCTTCCGCTCCCGCTCCGGCCCTCTGCCTTTGGACCCCGGTATGGGACTGAGAAAGCCGCAAAGCGAGGGAGCTGTGGAATTGCCGGGTCCTCCGGGGGCTATGGACGCCTATCAGAAACCTTCTGGGAGATCGCCTCGCTCCTCCCGCCAGGTTTCCCACAGCCCCTCTTACAACGAGGACACCAAGGAAATTTCCCAAGAGAGTGCTTGACTCTTGATAGAGAATATTCTCCAGGCCTTCGAATTCCTGACGGGGATTTCACCCCAACGCGTAACTCAGGGGACCTTGCGACAAAGAATGCCTTCTGTCATCCCCTGTTTTTCACTTCGAAACAAACTGCCTTCTTTCTCAGTCCGGCTCCGGCCGCTCATGGTGCAGACCCGGTCCAATCAAAGGGTGCGACGTATCCGGGTTTCGCTGGTATGAAGAGTGGGTCGTTGAAGGCTGGGATGTCTGAGTACGGGTCAGGGGAGAAGATCACCGAGGCATAGGCATAGTAGGGCAGGTCGGAATCCGGTGTCAGACTGATAAGAAAACCGGCATGAGGAACCCTTAACTCTCCCCAAATAGTGCCCCCATAGGCCCGTGTCGAAACCCAATGGACCTGGGTCCAGCCGTAAGGTGGAAGCTCCTTCGAAAAGGACTCAGGTTCAACTCCGTCCTCTCCAAGTTCCACCCAATTTGTCGAGTCATCATTTCCGAAGGCGAGCACGACTCCGGAAAAACGCTGTGCCGCGGGGTTCGGATTGATCAGGCCGATGTTGTTTCGGTACGCATTCCAATAAGGGAAGAACCAGTAGTCGGGGCCGGTACTACTGCAGGGTTGACGGACGCACCCACCCAGCCACGGCAGGTGAGAACCTCCAACCAAGGGCTCGGCTCCAATATTGATCAGTTGGCCCTGGCCAAACGGGGTTCCCAGCCAGATGCCCCCCATTGAGATATCCGCGATGCGTGCGTTGGCGATAACCTCCCCACCCTCCACCTTCAGGGCGACCGCTCCCAATGAAGCCTCGGTTCCCGAGAGCAACTCACCGCCGTCTATGCTTAGAACCCGGCCCCCGAATCCTGTCTGACTCATTTGCCATGTCGGGGCGCTCTCAGGGTCATCCGCAAAACCGCCGCCTTCGAGGCAGACCCAGAGGCGTCGGATTGTGATCTGATCCGAAGGATTCGCCTTGATGAT
>JANTFG010000001.1 GCA_024763555.1 Thermoanaerobaculales bacterium | reverse complement strand
CAGAATCGGGAAGCTCTCTCCGGATGGGGGCCGCCACCTCTTCCGGGGAGGCGACTCGAGCAGCCGGCCCCTCCATGATTCCAGATCGGGATGATCCCAGACCGAGAGCAAGCGTCCCCGATGGGGCGCCTCGAACTCCAGGCGGAGGAGCTGTGGGCAGCTGATGATTTCACAACCGCCCTCGCGGATTACCGCCCCATGGCGAATCAGGATTCGGAGCCGGAGATCCATCTCCTCGAAGGGAGCCAGAAAGTCATCGAGTTTTTCCCTCCACTGGGCGGGCCCCTCCAGGGGTGGAGCGATACGGGGTGCGTAGCGGGCGATATTGCGGCCGGTCTCCGATGTCGGCAGGAGCGACGAAATGGAGCGTGGAGAGATGCCGGTGGAGGCGCGCAGGCTCCGAAGCTTCGGAGTCGCCGTGCGCAGGGCCGCGCCCTCGCTCCGGCCTTCCTCGATCTGCAGGATCCCGTCCCGGATCTCCAGCTTGATGTCCAGGCGGCGCTCCAGGTAGAGGTCCAGCATGGCGGCTTCTCGATCCTGCTGGAGAGCGGAGGCAAGGAAGTGCATCCAGTCGATGTCAAAAAAACCGGTGGTCTCAACTCCCCGCATGGAGACATCATAGCCTTTCTTCGCTTCATTCGCGGAGAAGCCATGGAAAGGCTACAATGTGTCGGGCGTATGCCTGCGCGGGAAAAGAGAATGATCTTGAGATGATCCCGAAGCCGGCGGCGTCGAAGGGTTTGAAAAGGGAGTTTTTATGGTGAGGGATGTATCGGAGGAACTGCGCCGTCGTCTGGAAGCGAACCGCGAAGGCGGTGGGGCGGCCCGTCGCGAAAAGCAACACGAACAGGGGAAGTTGACGGCACGGGAGCGAATCGAGTTTCTCCTTGACGAGGGAAGTTTCGAAGAGATGGACGCCCTGGTCGAGCATCAGTGCACCGATTTCGGGATGGAGAAGAAGAAGACCCCGGGAGACGGTTTTGTGACCGGTCACGGGCGGGTCGCCGGTCGTCCCGTCTTCGTCTTTGCCCAGGATTTCACGGTCTTCGGGGGTTCGCTGTCGGAAAGCAATGCCGCCAAGATCTGCAAGATCATGGATCTCGCACTCAAGGTCGGCGCTCCCGTCATTGGTCTCAATGATTCGGGGGGCGCCAGGATCCAGGAGGGTGTTGCCTCGCTGGCGGGCTATGCCGATATTTTCCTCCGGAACACCCTCTCTTCCGGGGTCGTTCCCCAGATCTCGGCGATCATGGGCCCCTGCGCAGGCGGAGCGGTCTACTCGCCCGCGATCACGGATTTCGTCTTTATGGTCGAGGAGAGTTCCTACATGTTCGTCACGGGTCCGGATGTCATCAGGACCGTGACCCATGAGGAGGTGACGAAGGAAAAACTCGGGGGGGCGATGACCCACAACTCGGTCTCGGGCGTCGCCCATTTCGCCTCGGCCTCCGATACCCAGTGCCTGGCCCAGATCCGCCGTCTGCTCTCCTTCCTTCCTTCCAACAACGCCGAGCAGCCGCCGGTGGTCGAAACGGATGACCCCCTCTCCCGGGAGATCCCGGACCTCGATGATTTCGTTCCTTCGGATTCCAACAAGGCATACGATATCAAGAAGTTGATTCGCTGGGCGGCCGATGACGGCGATTTCATGGAGGTCCAGGAGCACTTCGCGAAGAACATTGTTGTCGGCTTCATCAGGATCGGTGGTCGATCCGTCGGTGTCATTGCCAACCAGCCGGCCCATCTCGCCGGTGTGCTCGACATTGACTCCTCGACCAAGGGCGCACGTTTCGTGCGCTTCTGCGATGCCTTCAACATTCCACTCTGGATCATCGAGGATGTGCCCGGCTTCCTCCCGGGGACGGCCCAGGAGTGGGGCGGAATCATCCGTAACGGCGCCAAGCTGCTCTATGCGCTGGCCGAGGCGACGGTGCCGAAATTGACGGTGATTACCCGGAAGGCCTATGGAGGCGCCTACTGCGTCATGGGCTCCAAGCACATTCGAACCGATATCAATCTGGCCTTCCCGACGGCGGAGATCGCGGTCATGGGTTCCCAGGGCGCCGTCAACATCCTCTATCGGCGGGAAATTGCCGAAGCCGAGGATCCGGTTGCCGCCCACACAGCCTTTGTCGAAGAGTACCAGGATCTCTTTGCGAACCCCTTCGTTGCGGCGGAGCGGGGCTACATCGACGAGGTCATCCAGCCTCGGATGCTCCGGAGGAAGCTGGCCGCGGGATTTGCGCTGCTGGCGACCAAGAGGGACTGGATGCCGACGAAGAAGCACGGGAATATTCCGCTATGAAGCTGCTCATTGCCAATCGTGGTGAAATTGCCGTCAGGATCATCCGTGCATGTCGGGAGATGGGGATCCGCACGGTGGCGGTCTATTCCGAGGCAGATCGTCTCTCGCCCCACGTGCTGATGGCGGACGAGGCCTGGGAGATCGGCCCGGCTCCTGCCCGCGATTCATATCTCAGAGTCGACCGTATCCTCTCGGCTGCCCAACGCTCGGGCGCCGAGCTGGTGCATCCCGGCTACGGTTTTCTGGCGGAGAACGCCGAGTTCGCCGAGGCGGTGCAGGCCTCCGGGCTCATCTGGGTCGGACCTCCGGTCGATGCCATCCGGCGGATGGGCTCCAAGACCGAGAGTCGTCATATTGCGGTTGCCGCCGGGGCGCCTCTGGTTCCCGGGATGATGGATCCTCTTGAGGATCTCGGAGAACTTAAGGCCTTTGTTGCGGAACACGGTCTTCCGGTGCTGCTCAAGGCCGTGGCCGGGGGCGGCGGCAAGGGTATGCGGGCGGTCCACGAGGCCTCGGAGCTGGCGCCGGCCTTTGATCGGGCGCGATCCGAGGGGAAGGCCTATTTCGGTGATGAGCGGGTTTACGTGGAACGCCTGGTGAGTGAGGCCCGTCATATCGAGATTCAGGTGGCGGCCGATACCCACGGAAATGCCGTGTTCGTCGGTGAACGGGAGTGCTCCATCCAGAGGCGACACCAGAAGGTCATCGAGGAATGTCCCTCGCCGGTGGTCGGCGAGGATCTCAGGCGCAGAATGGGCGAAACGGCTCTTTCGATCGTCCGGGAGTCCGGCTACACCTCCGTCGGGACCATCGAATTTCTCCTGGCGCCGGATGGGCGCTACTACTTCCTCGAGATGAATACGCGCCTCCAGGTCGAGCATCCCGTCAGCGAAGAGGTCTACGGCGTCGATCTTGCCCGTGAGCAGATCCGGATCGCCCTGGGTCAGGAACTCAGCTTCGCCCAGGAGGACCTCAAGCCGCGGGGCCACGCCATCGAGTGCCGCGTCTATGCTGAGGATCCCCTGAGGAATTTTGCCCCCTCGCCCGGGTTGATTTCCCATCTCCGGGCGCCGTCCGGGCCGGGTGTGCGCATCGATTCCGGTGTTTTCGAAGGGACCGAAGTGCCCCTGGATTATGACCCGATGCTCTCCAAGCTCATTGTCTGGGGAAAGGACCGTGCGGAGGCCGTCAGCCGCCTTCGCCGGGCGCTGGGCGAGTACCAGATCCGGGGAATCCGGACGACCCTGCCCCTTTTCCGTACTCTGGCTGAGACCGAGGCCTTTGAAGAGGCGGCCTTCCACACGGCTTTCCTGGACGGTTTTCTGGCCGGGGAGAATCTCGAAAAACTCCAGGGCGCCCAGGACCCGGAGGCCGGGGAGGCGGCGCTGATAGCGGCAGCCTGCCTGGCCATGATGGACTCCAGTCGCCTGCCCGGGGATCTCTTCGCCCACGGAGACGAGAGTGAGTGGCATGCCGAGGGTCTGCGGCAGCTGCACGGGAGGTTCCCACGATGAAATGGATCATCCAGGCTGCGTCTTCGGAACACGAGGTGGAGATTTCCCGTCACCAGGATCGTTTTGAGATCAGTCTCGACGGAGAAAAGCGGGACGTGGATTTCATTATGCTTGACGGAGCTATCGCATCTCTGCGCTATCGTGATGACGGGCGCTCCTTCTTCATCACCTTTCAGCGGGAGGGCCGCCGGGAGTACCGAGTGGCTGCTCTGGAAAGGGAGTTTTCCTTCAAGGTCCAAACCCCTGTCGAGGCCGTCGTCGCCTCGGCCGGCAGTGCGGGGGCCGGCGCGGATGTGATCCGGGCGCCGATTCCCGGGAAGGTCGTGGCGGTCCATGTTGCCGAGGGCGATGTCGTCGAAGCGGGCCGGGCCGTCGTTGTGCTGGAAGCGATGAAGATGGAGAATGAGCTGGTGGCCGAACGTTCGGGCCGGGTCGCCTCGGTCGAGGTGGAAGCCGGGGATGTCGTAGCCGGAGGAGCGGTTCTGGTTCGGCTTGAAGGAGACTGATCCGGGTGCGCCGCGCTACGGTGCTGATCCTTCTGAGCCTGCTGTCGGCGCCGTGTCTCTGTGCCGTGGAGGATTTCTGCAGGCTCGAACTGAGCTTTGTCGATGCCTCGACCCAGGAAGCGATCAAGGGCGTGGAGCTGCGGCTCGAAAACCCGGAGCTTGGTCTGCGTCGTGAGATTTTTTCGGGTCCCGACGGGCGTGCGCTCGTCTTTGATCTCGAAAGCGGCGCATGGCGGGCCGAGGCTGTTCCGGAAGGCTATGAGTGGTTTTCCCTCTCTCAGCTCCGCTGTGCTCCGGGCAATCTCCTGCGTCTGCAGATCCGCCTGAGACCGACCACGGCCGACGAGGGTTTGTCCCTTGGCGATGCGCCTGAGATCGACACGAATTCGACCCGGACCCGTGTTATTTTCAAGTTGCCCGATCCGAGCCTGCCGCGCGAGGGGGCTCTGACCAGGGCCGATGTTCCCGGGGTGGTCGGCGAGTCGGAAGAACCGGGATCCTTCATCGTACGGGATCTTCCGATCGGGGAAAAGGCTGTCCCGCTTCGGACCTGGCCCCGGCGAAGGGCAGGGAGCGGGAGCTTTGAATTCGGCCTCGCGGGCGGCGCAGGAGGGAAACTCGTGCGGAGCCGGGGTCGTTCGACGAGCCTGGATTTGGATCTGAACCCGGTTTTCGACTGGGTTTTCCCTCTCGCCGAGGGACATCGGCTCTCCTTTTTCGCTACTGCGGGATATTCGAGAGTGCAGGAGAGAAGCGGTCTGGCCCCGGACTGGGAGGGACCGGTTCTCAGGAATCGAAGCCGGAGAAAACTCGGGAGGATTGCGCTTGACCTCGAGTCTCCTTCCGGCCGACGCTCGGCCTTCGCACTGGGAGGGAGTTTTGGCCTTCTCGATGACGACGATGAAGCCGCGACCCTCTATACCGTCGGTGAAATCCCCCGCTTTGACAGTCGACGGAGGAGTGTCGATGGATTCGCCCGCGTCCGGTGGATGCTCGCCGAAAACCTGGAGCTTTCGGGATTTCTCGGCTGGGAGTCGAGACATTGGGATCTTGAGCCCGGATCGGGGGACTCGATCAGCCAGGATCTCTCGGATGAGGGCGTGATCAGCTCGGGATTCGGGCGGGGCGTTTTTCTCGGAGAGGATGCAGGGGGCGTTCCGGCGATCCGGGATCACGAGGAGGAGATCAGCGCTTCTGCCGCTCTGATGTACTCGCCCTCAGCCCGGGACATGCTTGATTTTCGCCTGGATTACTCGAGGCGCCGGCGTGGTTTTGCGCCGAAGGCTTCCTCTCCATGGGTCTCGGCTCGATGGAGACTTCAAAGCGGCTCGGGAGCGTTCATCGACATGCTCCTTCCGGCCGAGGGAGGACGTGGCATCTCCAGCATCTCAGGTATTTCTCTCTCGGAGATTCGGCGCATCTCGGCGCGGATCAGTCTTCGACTTGGACTGGAGGCCGAAGAGCGGGATTTTGACGCCGGACTCGGGCGCGAGGGCTTCCACTTCGATTTTGCAGAGACGCTGTCGCCGGAGATCGCTCTGATCTGGGATTTTGCCGGGGAGGGAAAAAGTCGGGCCTGGGTCTCGTGGGAACGGAACAGGCCGCGACTTGCGGAGAATATCAGACTCCGGCTGGCCGGCTCCATGATCTCGACCTCGAACACTGAGTCGCCGGACCCGGGATTTGATCTCCCTGTTCCGGCCATTGAGGTGGCGGCGGGGCTGGAACCCCCGCGGGTCGATCTTTTCAGCCTCGGGATGGAGCGCGAGCTTCTGGCCCATCTGAGGATGGGGGCCGCGGTCTCTTTCGAAGGCTTCCGAAAGGGAGTGGCCGTGCTCCAGCCGGGGGATCGCTCCGGTTTTCTGCTGGCCGCGCCTCAGTCGGGTCCCCTGTGGGACGACGCGCTCGAAAGGGATACGACGACGGCCTCGCTCTGGGTCCGGAAGACTCCTTCCTCGGGCTGGCAGGCTCTTCTGAATGTCGGATGGATCGGGCAGTCGGGTACCTGGGATCGGAATCCGGTCATCAATCTGACAGACCCTGATGTCGAGTTTTCTTCAGATGTTCTGACCCGGGGCTCACTGAACAATGCCCGTGGTCCGCTTGACGGCGACCGGCGTTTCTTCGCGGATCTTGAGGGATCCTGGTTTCGGGATTCGGGTTTCGGCCTGGGAGCGCGTTTGTTCTGGCGGATGGGCGCCCCGCTTTCCCTCCGGGGCGCCATGGATCCCGGCTATGGTCTCGACACTCGCTTCGTCGCACCGCGGGGCTCGGCGGGTCGGGGGCCCTCGACATGGCAGCTGGATCTCAATCTTCTTCTGCCCCTGGGGGGGCGGGCGCCCGATCTCAGGGTGGAAATCCTCAATCTCTTTTTTCAGCAGAAGCCATCAGAGATCGACCAGCGCTGGAGCGTGTGGGGGTCGCCGGCGGATCCAGGCGTGAGCCCGGAGGAGCAGTATACGCCGGGCAGTTTCGGAGAGGCCCTGAGATACCAGGCGCCGCCTGAGCTGCGAGTGTCATTGCTCTGGAGGTGGTAGGCGCCGGGAGCAAACAGAATTGATTTCGCGCACTCTTCTCAAGAGTGTCGGAGGGACCCGGAGAGGAGCGAGGGCACAGGAAAGAACACGGAAGGAACTTCCCATTCTGCCCAGAGTACAAGGACGAGGCGTTACTTTGATTTTCGGCGTCCCCCAGCGCCGACGTCGAACAGGATCTGGGCCTCTCCGGCAATGGCCACCGGCGTCAGCGCGAGAAGAAGGAGGAGTATCACGGGGACTACGCCGTCGAAAATACGTCTCTCAGTGTTTTTTTCCCCTATTCTCGGCTGGTTTTCCCAATCAACCGATCCCTTGGTGGACGAAGGACGGGAAAAACTGTTGGTACCGGACCCAGTGAGACCCTCAGTATTCGAGTGAATCCAGGTTCCTGCTGCCGTCTCGATTGAGGTAGACCTCGATGCCTACTTCGAGGATTCGAATGGAATCACGCCCGTAAGCGGCCCTCAAAGAGGATACGCTTCCTTTCCCGAAGAGATCTCCAATCCGGCAGTAGAAATACTGCCTCCGATCACTATTAGGGTCGATCACCAGGTGATCGACATAACCCTCTTCCGGCGCCTCGATCATGCTCCGATACACGGTCTTGTAGTTTCCTTCGGGAGAATCAATGGGGATAACGCCGGTCATTCCCCCGGAAAACTCAAGAAAGACGGCGTTCGGTGCCGCCTCGGCCTCATAACCGGTCGTCTTTCGCACGAGAGCTTCGAACTGCCCTGGGGCGGCCTTGAGAGCCACCATCGCCGGGCCTCCGCCCCCCCCGCCGGCCTTCTGCCTTTTTGAGAAAACCGTCCGTTCGATCGTCCCTCTCACCCGCCCCTTCTCTGCGGCCAGAACCCTCATCGGCCCATCTTCCAGCACGTCAAGGACCACCGAAGTCCAGTCGAGGTTCACGGGATTGACACTGGGCTCAAGCTCAACGATCAGTCCCTGGCGAACCAAGGAAAAACCATCGCCGTCTTGGCCCGTTAACAACCTCTTGGCCTCGGCATCGGTCAGCTTGAAACCGATTTCCTTCGGATAGAATCCCTCGGCTTGAAACCGAAGACGAAGGTCGGCGCAATCCTCACATCGAACCTCGAACCCACCGTCAATGGTTCGGTGTCGACGACTCCAGGAGATCTCAAACGAATTGCCCTGAGGCCGCCCCTCCAGAATCGTCATCTGGACTTCCCGAACAGGGCGGCCCTGGGCATCGATGACCGTTCCGGAGACACTGATGGGAACGGTTCGAAAGGAAGAAAGGCCATCCGCTGGGCAAACGCCAGTCAAAACAAGGAGGCTCAGACCGACAAAAAAACAACCCACTCCCGTATTGAATGAACAACTCCGAAATCCAGACATCTAGAATTCCCTTCCCTTGGGCAAGGCGCCATTGTCCGATACCAGTGCTTCCCACCAGTGGAAAATATCGGGGAAAGTCTCCCCCTTGAGGTTGCTATGGCCTCCCGTCGGCGAAAATGAATCGTTCCAACCGAGGTCCCGGGCATTGACATCGTTCAACGTCAAATTCCCGTGAGAAGTTCCAACCATCGGATTGGATGCCGCACCAGCCGGCAATTCGAGGGCCAGATGGGTATAAGGTAGAAATCTCCTGTCGTCAGGATCCAGCAGCGCCGGGCAACCCGGATGAAAACTGTCTCCAAAACAAAGCTGGGGATTGAGGTGCAAACTCATATCGATGTCTCCGTTTGCGTGCCTCGGCGTCCAGGGAACTCTAAAATCGTCATCATCAGAGCATTCCGGTCGGTAGTAGTGAGGGTTCTGGGCCGGAGCTTGTCGAAGAAAACGATCACTTTCCCTCATAATGAGGGTCAATACATTGTCGTCAGGACTGTAGGAGTGATAGATCCTATCGACTGCTTTCCACGCCTCACGGCCCTGTTGGTTGAACCAGAATGTCCATGACGAGCACTGGAGTTCCCGAATGCTGTAAGTGATCGGGTTGCAGAAGAGCCCGCCGCCATCAGGACAATACTCGACCGGCGCTTGGGGCCACAAGGTCTCTCCCCAGATCGCTGCCTCGGTCGAAATGAAATTGTGGAAGAGCTTCCCTGAGTTCCCCTTTGCCCTGTCCAAACGCATCGCATCATAAACAACCAGATTCCCCAGACTGTGACCCAAAACGTGGATCTTCTCGGGAGGAACATTCATCTCATCCCGCAAGAAAATCCGTAGGCTTTCGGATGTTTGGAGGCCCCACTGGTTTGCCAATCCGAAGTGGGCGAAACCAGTTGCCCCCTGTGGGTTACCCCTCCAGGTGAACAGGATGAGGTTTCCGCGATAACCCACCCAGTAGAGTCTCTTGTAGGCGACCCGTGCCCAGTCGATGGCGGCATCAAAAGAGACATTGTAACCGTGTAGCCACACCAGAGAAGGCTTGATATCGGGGTTGGGGGTTCCGGTTTTGGGGATACCGTTTCCGAATGAATCATCGACATGGCGTGCCAAAGGGAAGCGCATTCCAAAGATGGTCTTGGGATCATCATCGACGACCTCGGTGGGGTACTCGAATACGTTGTCGGGTTCGGTGAATTCTTCTTTGTTTTCAGAATCAAACTTGCGGACAGTATAGGCTGAGAAAAAACTCTCGATTGGCGCTATGGTCAACCGAACCGAATCAACAGCCTGCCAATCTCTATCATCTGTGAAACTTTGGTACCAATGCTCCTTCCGCGCAGCGAACATTCGAATCGTAGCCCTTACAATCCCGCCATCGCCTGGTTTCACAGAGAACACTAGCTCGCTCTTGGCTTTGGATAGCTCCGGCAGACGATTCGGAGGATCGCCCGTCTTGACGACCTCACTCCACGGCAATTCTTCATTGTCCCCGTAGACCAACTTATTAGCCGTACCTATCAGCCTGAGATGACTGAGGCGAGTGGTTCCCTCCGGCATCCGACCCAGCCTCAAGCTCTCCGAATCATCACCGCCCCCATCAATATCAAGGGACAATGCCAACTCAAAACCGGCATCCAGCAGCTCCTGGTGGACTTCGAGAATCAGTGGCGCCAAATCTTCAATGTTTTCAACCGAAAAGTAACTTCTCTCTGATCGCCAGAACCTGAATCCATCACCCTGATCCTCCACCATTTCGTCATATTCATCGATGGTGAATGTCTCATCCGGGACACCGGGACGCAAAATAGTATCGTTATTTTTGTTATTGCCGTTATTGACCCCGAGGTTGCCCTCAACCGGATAGAGCACGATCGTATCCTCAACTGCCTGCGCAACGTCACCGGATTCAAGAGAGACTTCAACACGGATTTCCGCCGGTTCCCAGGGATCGCCGACACGAATTCCGTTGATCGCCTCGACCCAGAAGGTCTTCTCTTGATGATCACTGTCAAAACCCAACCAAGTCACCGGATATTCATCACCCGATTCAACCAACTCATAGCTTCCTCGAGGATCCGAGGGATCCTCGACGTTCCAGATCCGAAACTGGCCGGTTTTGTATTGGGAGAAATTCTTGTATTGATAGCCCTCCCCATCTCCATCTGGGTAGCCCCAGGTTTCTGGGTCTTGCAGCTTTTTCAGACCACCAATTTTCATTTCTGGGTCCGGGAAATTCACGTTATAGGCCGCCTCGAGAGCATCGATCTGACCCTCGGTCTGGCCATCGTAATGGAAGGTGATCCATACGTCCTCATAGTCGCCACCCTCTGGTCGTACTTCAATAACGATTGGAACCATGCTCCGCTCCTGGTGTCCCCCATTCATCTCAAGATCAGCAAAGTCCGGTACGCCATCATTATCATCGTCATTGTGATTGACGAAGACGATCTTGCCCCGAGGCACCTGGGCATCAACTTCCGCAGCGCGAGAATCTCCACCGCCTGCTTCCAGGGAATCTTCCAGGTCGTCCCGCTCAAGTTCACCAATCCCGTCGTTGTTGTTCGAGTCAACGTCAAGGTCACTCATCACAACCCTGAAATCAACCTGCTCACCCTCCATCACCATGGACACCGGCTCACCGGGATAGGGCTGCCAGACCCAGCCATAGTTGAGGTAGATTCCTACCTTGTGGTCACCTTCCGGGTGAGCGAAGATCTCACCTGGTGGGACGAGCGCTTTGGGATCTGCCGCCTGTTGACCCTCGGCCAAGGCTGTCAGACGAATCTGGCCGTCTTCCAAAAAGTACACGACTGTATTCATTGCCGGATAGTTTGAGGGCTCAATGGTGAAAGGAAACTCGGTAACCTCTTCGTGCCGGTTCTTGTGACCCAACTTGACGATTGGGGGCGGTTCGGTCACCTGGGCCTGAACGGACCAGAGCACAAAATTGGTCTCCCAGTTCGCGTCGGAGACTTCGTCAAGCTCCATCCTGGCGCCACACGGATCATCTCCTGAGGGACACGGTACGACTTCATTCACGTAGTCCGGGTCGTCAGGAATCTTCGGAACGGCGATCCAGACTGTCGGGGAGGCTGTGATTTCATAACGCCCAGGAGAAGTTGGCATGGTGACCTGATGGGTGTAGTTGCCGTCAGCGTCCTGGGTGCTGATCGTCGCGTCGGCCCCGGCGCCCGAAAAATGAACCTGTCCCCGTTCATTCAGCGTTCCCCCCCCGCAACTCTCAGGCTGACAGCCGGAAGCTTCGTCTTGCCCAAGGCGTTTCGTCCGATAGGTCCCAAGAGGAACGGTGCAATACCTGTTGTCGTTGTCACACTCATGGACAGAGAAATCCTCACGCACGATGAACAACGAGACCTGGAGCGCCAGAGACTGTTCTCCCGGCGGATAGGCCTCAAGGATCTCACCGTCCTGATTGACCGGTTGTCCCCTTTTGCTGACCAGAATGACCGGCCATCCAACGGCCCAATCGCCAGGAACGCTCTGGGTCCTGGAATGCCCGGAGAACGTCACATCGGCCGATCCCGAATCATCAGTTCCTGTCGCCGTTACGGTAATGTCTTCGTCACCGATGATCAAATAGACCCACGTTCCGGTCACACCGCCAGTATCGGTCTTCGATCCACTGCCCCCGGGACATTCTCCGGCCATGACCAGCCCGGGACGGCACTGCTCCTTTTCATCGCGACTGAGCAGTTCGGGCCCTTCATCGGGCTCGGACGAGGTGCTCCCGTTGAGCACGTAGGTGACCTCCACATTGGAGATCGGGTTCTCGTATTGATCGGCGGGCACGGCTACGAGGCTGCCGGCACTCAAGTGTGGAAGTGCCTCGACCGAGGTCCCCCGGGGGGTCAGCAGCTGATCGAGGTCTCCGGGTTCCGCCATCTCCCAGAAGACGTCAGGCATTCCAAACCCGTTGACGCTTGCCGTCACGACCGTCAAGCCGCATCGGGTCGAATGTTCATCATCGGGAAACAATAGATAGTAGGGATTGTCTGAGGTGTGCTCCCCAAGGGTCAGAACGGTCTCGGCAATACCAACGGCATTGCTGGTCGCCGAGATCGTGCCGATTCCCGGCCCGCCGAAGCCGCCTCCACCCCCCAGAACCTGAAACTCAACCGGCGCATCCTTGACCGGTCGCCCGCTGACGTCGAAGACCCGGGCCCTCAGTGGGATGGCGTTATTTTGCAGTGACAGTTCGTCGCCGGCCGTACCGATCTGGAGGTTGCCGTCGAAGATCTCAATATAGACCGCAGCCGTCGGGTCCGAGTTGACGTACTCGGGTGAGGGATATTGCAGAGGATCCCTCAGGCCTTCGACCACCTCGAACGGCGGCGCCGCGGTCATGCCGCCTGAAAGACGGCCCGCCAACTGGTAACGATTTTCGCCGGTATCGGGGTCCCACAATCGATAACCCACTCCGGTCCATTCCAGCGTCTGGATTTCTTCAGCAGGCACCCATGCTTCGCCCCCGGCGAGCACCCAGCCTTCGATCTCATCAAGAACGTCGGCGTCAAACGGCAAGGTCGGCAAGATAGCCCCAAGATTAGCCGTATCGATGTGATGAATAGTCACACCAGTCGTCGCCCCGAGCATCAGAGCCTTGTCGGCACTGATCGAGGGAGTTGCGTACCCCGTCTCAAACAACAGGCGTTCCCTGGCAGAAGCATCAAGTTCGACCATTTCCAACCACTGACGCTGCGCCTCAGCCTCCCCGACAAGACGGGAGGCATGCACGTCGGCATCAACCGAGACGCCCAACCATTCCAGCCCTTCAATCAGGCCGAGGGAACTCTCGACCCGCATCACACTGGCGACCGATACCATGTTGGGGAAGGGGTGTATGACAGCCCCGCCGGCCAATGCGGCCATCTCCTTTTCGAATGTGCCAACACCATCAAGCCATGACCCGGCAAGGGATGCCAGAACTTCGAGCGTATTACTCGGCTCGCCGAAGACCGGCTCGTAGCCCGAGAAGCCGGGCGCCAGACCAAATCCGGTCGGAACCCCGGCCAACGCGGTGTTGACGAAGCCGGTTGAATTCCCACCAGGAGCACTCAACACGAATTCCCACTCGAAAGCACGGCCCATCCCGATGCCTTCCACGCCACGCTGCACTGCCTCGCCGTCGATGCGCAACTCAGGGGTGAGGTTGATCAGATAGGGCGGCACACGCCACAGTTCGCCACCGTAGGCTGCCAGGATTGCTTCGTCGTCAAAGGTCGCTGGAACGAACCAGATGACGGCCTCCTTGCCAACGAGGTCACTTGCCGAAAACTCGCCGTCAAAAAGTGTCAGCACACCGTCTTTGGCCACCATACGGATTCGGTGCCGCAATGCCTCGGGAAGTTCAACATCAACGCCGGAGACGGCGACGATCTTGCCGCCCATTGCCGTCGGCAAGATCGGCTCGGAGTGGCTTCGAATTGGTGGCGGCGTCACCGCCTCTTCAACTGTGGTTACAGAACCCTCCAAAAAGGCAGCAACCTCGTCAATGAGCAAATCCCTGGGGGCCGGGCAAGCGCCGGCCTCGGAAAGAGGGGCCGTGCAATCGGCGCCGGCCAGATAGGCATCGATCCAGGGTCCCTCGTCGAAGTTCATGTTGTCCAAAACCGCAGGGGTTTCTTGCTCCTCGAAGTTCTTCAGATACGGATCCAGGGTCACCCACGTAGCGCCTGTCGCATCGAGAACCACACCTCTGAAATTTCCAAAGGGAAGCCAAACTTCACACCAGACCCGCTCCAGCCGGTAGGCGGCGGGAGAACCGCCGACAAGTACGGGTTCCCACGCAATACCGGCCGCTGTAAGGGTTCTTTCGAGCGCACGGAAATCTCCGGCGCCAAAGTGGTCCAGTAGCTTTTCGACACCGATTTCCTGAATGCCCCAGGCCAACCGGGCCGGATATCCGGTTTCGCGAAAAAGCGCCGCTAAGAGCCCGGCCTGTTCGGCATCGTTGCCCTCGCCGGTTCGAAGAACAGAAACCTCATCCCTCATGGCCCCGACCGAAAGGGTGGGCCTGATCTCATTCAACACAAAGGCATACAATGCCATCGGGTCGTCGCCCAACTCGGATGCCTTGGCCGCAATCAGATCGGGACCTTCGGGTTCGAATCCGGACTTCTCATGAGATCGGGTTTTCTTAACCGCCTCCCGCATCGACTCCGAGGGCGTATCCCGATAAGCCTCGGGAAATAAGGGGTCGGGCAGAGCCGGCGTCCTGTGTCGAAACTCAGGCAGAACCGAAGCCGTCGAAAGGGGACCCGAAGGAAAGGATCGCCGGGCTTCGCCACATGATTGAAGGGCTTCTTGAGCCTCAACCGAAAGGGGTGATCCATCGTGGATCAGTGCCGCAATCTCGCCAAAACGACGCCTCATGACACTGTCGGCAGCGAGAAGACGATCCTGCGGGGCTCCGGCTGCATTGAGGACCTTTCGCTGGTGTTCGACTTCATCGAGCCACAGGGCCCGCTCGATCTTGAGCTCTCGAAGCAAGTCTTCGGAGTCAATGTTCAGACCCTGTCCCTTTGAGGTCAGGGACCTCTGCAACAACGGAAAGTGCTCTACGCAAGCGCCGATGTCATCTGCGATACCAATTCCGGGAATGATCAGGAACAAGAATACGAGTGTCCCCGCAATAGCAAAACCGAAGCGTCGATTCATAGTCTCTCTCCAAAGCCGTTTCATGCGACCCTCCGCAATACGGCAGAGGCGGCCCCAATCAGCAGCAGCAACAGGAGCAGGCGTCCGAATGTCCCGAGGTCGGGGATCGGCGCCGGCGCCAGGAGTTCAAACTGCTTCTGATCCAGAAGCTCTTCATAGGGTTCTCCGGCGTAGTCGCCGGAAACCCACAGTTCAACTCGGTACATTCCACCGGAAAGCGAGGCGGTGTCGAAGAAGTCGACCAGTGTGTCGCTCATCCCAACTCCAAGGTCCATTCCAGCCTCCGCGCCGCCGACCTGATGGCCGGTCGACATTTTGACCACCCTGACCTGGGCCAAAACGCCGTTGACCGCTGCGCCACCGTCGTTGAATACCTCGGCTGAAATCTCCAAGGTATCTCCAAGATCGACGATGGCGGCCCCGAGTGTGACACTTCCGGACAGCTCCAGAGGCGCCTGCCCCTCGACGGCAAAGATCAGGGTTTGGTCGGCTGAATTCCCTGCACAGTCCGATGCCGACACGGCCAGGGTATATTGTCCTTCCTCGTCGATGGTCAAGGGCGGCGTTACCAGAGCCCCGTCAAGTGTTGCGGTCATCTCCGACAGATTGGCGTCCTCGGCAAACCAGTCGGCGATCACGCCGCTGTCGAAAACGCCTCCATCGGCGACCCCGGTAACGGTAATCACCGGCGCCGCGCTGTCGATGATGAAGGTCGTCTGGGAAGCAGTTTCGAGGCCACAGGCATCCTGAGCGGTCACAATGAGCTCGTATGAACCGTCTTGGCTCACAACGAACCCGGAGGTCATCACATTCCCGTTGAGTACCGCCTCAAGCAGCGCCAGATTGGAATCAACCGCATCGAAGGTGATGGTTACCGGATCTCTGAGACATGCTCCGTCGACCGGAGCGTCAAGATTCAGAACCGGTGGTTCAACATCGACGTCAACCTCGACTCCGATCGGTGACGAGACATTTGTCGCAATATCACCGGCAAGAAACTCCAGCTGGTGAATGCCTCCCGCATTTGGTCCGAAGACGAGGTCCGTCCCCCAGAGATTCCCGGGATCCGGATCTCCCGGCAGGAAGTCGAGTTCGAGAAGATCGGGATTACCGTCGATTCTGGCCCAAACGGAATCCACGCCGCTGAAGCTGTCCAGGACCTCAAGTCGGACGGGAACCGGATCGCAGGCCGGGCCCGTTGCAGGTGAATTCACCGTGACCTCTGGTGGCGTCAAATCAACCACTTCGAAGTCCCGGGTCGCCAGAACTTGATTGAAGGCCCCACCGCCGGACGTTCCGGAAGCCTCAAGCCGAATCCGATAGAGCTGTCGGCTGAGACCGGATGTATCGAATGCCTCGCGGACCTCTACCGAAGCCCCGACATCGATATCATCCTCCCGCGTCCTGATGTCCACGGTTTCTCCCGTCGAGGGATCAACCAGGCGAAGCCCGATCGTCACCTGTTGCAGATCCGACTCTCCCGCGTTGGCAACGGTCCCTGCCGCGACGACCTCCAGGGGAGGTTCGACAGAAAACGGTTGGACATCGAGGTCGGATACCAGGGTGACGGCGCCGGACCCGATTCCGAATCCAATTACCACTGAGCTTTGATTGCCGGCGCAATCCGTAGCGCTGACCTCCAGGACGTAGCTCCCCTCCTGATCGACAATCAGGGGACTTAGCACGGGTGTCCCATTCAACGTGGACGAGTAGATTTCCAGATTGGTGTCCGTAATATTCCAGTTAATGTCCAGGGGCGGAAGATAGGTCACGCCATCTTCGACACCTGTGACCACGATCTCCGGCGCCAGTGAATCGACGAGGAAGGTCCGCAGATCCTGTACTTCGTGCCCGCAGACGTCAACAGCGCTCACCACAACCATGTGGGGACCATCGGGAATAGGATCGCCCGAGTTGTAGGCTTCACCATCCAGGGTCGCCATGACGCTCTCGAGATTGTCGTCGATTGCATCGAAGACCACGGTTGCCGGACCGGGAACGCAACTGCCGTCCACCGGCCCAACGATATTGAGTTCAGGTGGGGTCAAGTCGTCGATGACGGAGACTTCGACCGAGACCGGGCCGGCAACATTGCCTGCCTCGTCCTCGGCAAAGACCGAGATCGTATGCAACCCGGTCTGTCCCGGCTGCACATACCACCTCGAAGCAAAGACGGTGTCTTCCAGCGACTCCAGATCCAGAGCCACAGCGGGCGTACGCTCATCGAGGAGATAGGTCACTCGAACGACGCTGGTCAAAGCATCCGTCGCCCGGGCACGAATATCGACGATATCGCAGACCGGCCCTGCATCCGGATCCAGCAAGACAAGATCCGGTGGCGTCAGGTCCACAAGGGTAAAGGTCGCCGATGCCAGCGGCTCAATCCTTGGAGGCGTGACATCCTGCCGGTTTGCCGACAAGAGAACGACATAAGAATCCAGCCGCGTCATCGTCGGGGTATAGGCCCACGACAACGACGCTGTCCCACCGACTCCCAGGTCGACGATATCGGTCAACCGGTCGATGACAAGACCATTTTCGAGATCAATAATCTCGGCCGCAACTTCGAGTGCGAAGAGACCTTGATCCCCAAGGTTGGCAACCTCCCCGGTGATCGACATGGTTTCACCTGGTTCTAAGCGGCCGGGATCTGCGAAGACAGAACCACTCAATGCCGCTCCAACACTCTCAATGACGAAGGGATAGGGCGCCGAAACGGCCAGGATGTCTCCATCTTCGGCGAGGACCCGATTCACGAATTGAAGTGCACCCAAGGGTGCTCCAACAGTGTCCCAACTCCAGGACAACACCGTATCGGCGCCCCCGGGCAGGGTCACGAGATCTCGTGTCTCGACAGCGATCGTGCTACCCCCGCCAAGCGGCTCAACAGCCATTTCAACGACGGCGCCTGAGACCAATGCCTGGCCGGTATTGCGCACCTCAGCCTCGAATATTGCCCGATCGCCACGGTGATACGAGGCTCGATCGGCCGAGCCTGCGGCCTCAACCTCGGTAAGGACGAACAACGAGAAGTCCACATCCGCTTCGGCGTTGTCGCCGTCGGCGGCTGTGACGATCACGCGCGCCCTGTAATCACCGGGATAGACCTGGTCCGAGGGCCACGAGAGGCCCCAGGTCTCGGTCGAATGACCAAAGTCATTCAAGGTCCGATCATCGAGGACTGCCACCAAGTCACCGTTCGCGGTTTCCACCTGAGTCACGACCCGGGTTTCTTGGGGCCCTCCGTTGGCTGAAACAGTGATCTCGAACCCAACAAGTCCGCCGAGCTGATATTCAGCCTGAGGCGTCGAAATAGACGCCTCGAGTCCGAGATCCTCTCGGAGGGGAACCAGGACTGAAGCGCTGTTGTTCTCTTCGTCGAGTTCTGGAATGGCGTCGATCGGATCGGCTGACAGGATCCAGGTATTGTCGCCCGTCAACCCGGTTGTATCCCAGGTTGAGCGAACCCTATGGTAGGCGCCTGGCGCCAGATCCACGATATCGACTTCAACCGAATGAGAGAGACCGTTCTTATCGACTCGATTGAGGGTCACGACGAGATGATTCATCGAAGCATTTCCGACATTCTGAACGACGCCGTCGATCAGAACCGAGTCCCCGGTCAAGGGGAATGCCGGCGTCGCCCCGACGGCCAGAACATCGGCGTCACCGAAGAGGTCCGGCGCCACGTTGATTTCGATTGACGTGGAGTCCATCGATATGCCGTCGAAGAGTTGGCGCGCGATGAACTCGTTGGCGCCCGGATGCAGTGGAACCTCCGCCACGGTGAAGAGCCCGGTCGGCCGGAATAGCATGAGAGTCTCTTCTTGTTGCGGAATCCATAGCGACCCATCGGCGGTCGCGATCAGGCTCCATTCGCCGTCTAATCCGGTTCCGGCAAGGGCATCCAGAGCAACCCTCGCGGTCAAAACATCTTCTGAACCGTCCAGCAACGACAAGTAGACTACCTCGACGTCGCCACCGTTGATGCTGCCCGCTTTGGTGGGCAGGAACCTGAGAAATGCCAGTGTGTTCTGATCGACGAAAGCGCCGGCAAACACACCCTCTTGGCCAGAGAGAATATCGATAGAAGCATCTTCGATCAGATCGTAGACCTTAATGATCGCCGTCTCCGGGATAGAATTCGGATATTCCGTCCAACAGAGATACCGACCATCCGCGGAGAACGGTTGGCGGGTCATGGCCGCACTCCAATCGGTCCAGATATATTGGTTTTCGCCAGTCGAAAGGTCGAAGACAATGATCTGCCAGTCACCTTTGACGGCCAACAGATCCCCATCCGGGCTGAAGACCGGCCAACCAAGGTCATTCCAAGAGTTGGTCGAGTAGATTTCTCTGACCGAACCCGTCGCCGTCTCCACGAGTAGGAGACGCCGCTGAGAACCGCGCTCTATGTAGGCGACCCAACCACCATCGGGCGAGTAGGCAAGGCCTTCTTTGCTCTCTCCGTCGTCGGTCAAACGGCTGACCTCACCGGTTGCCACGTCGGCAACGAAGACGTCTTCTTGACCGGACACACGGTCGATGAAAGCAACAGTATGACCGTCCGCAGCCACATCGATGAAGCCCGGATCAGGTCTGACAATCGTCGTGGTCTTCCCACTCTCCAGATCCCGAATCATCAGTTTGCTGTCGCCGTCATACACAGAATATGCGGCCACCCGACCGTCCTGGCTGAGCGCCAGAATCGGACCGGAATCCCCATAGCCCGGAAGTGGATGAGTTTCGTCGGGAAGGTTCTGATCAATCGACACAAAAGCGACAGGGGAACCGTCCTGAAGAAGCGTGACATCCGAACCGGGCCATGCCCGCCCACCGATGTCGGCTGAGTCCGAAGGCCAGTCAATCGGCTCACCGGCTACCGTCGGTACCAAGAGTACCGGTGGAGGCACAGTGGAGCATTCAACAACGGCGGATGCCTCGGCAGAAGCATCACTTTCCACGAGTACACCATCAATCCAGGCGAGGCTCGTGGCACGGTACCGATAGGTCAGACCTTCCTCAAGTCCGGTGTCCAGCCATTCAAGACGATCCGCAGGAACCTGGACTAAGAGTGAAAACTCCCCGATCCCGGTCGCCCGATAGAGACGATAACTTTCCGGGTTGTCGGGAGGTGGCGTCGGAGCGGCCCACGTCAGGCTGATTTCCCCGCACGATGCCGGACTCGCCTGAAGGTTCTCGGGCGGCGCCAATGCGGTTCCACCAATTTGAACTGAAACTGAAGCCTCCGGAGATTCCTGACCCCAACGATTGAGATTACGGACGCCGTACTCATAAGCCTGACCCGGAAGGTCCGGATCGGTGTACTGGTTGGTCTGCAGATGATCAACGCCCGCAAGAGTGATCTCGGCCAAGGCACATGAAGAACAGTATGTCCCGGGAGGCACACTGAGACGCACCCCTGTCGCTTCGATCCCAAGATCGACCAGAGTTTCGGTCGACCAGTTGTTCTCGGCGTAATACCACCACAACCAGTGGCCGTCGATCTCGACTTCAACGGAGAAACGTCTGGCATAGGCGCCACCCATCCAGGCGACGCGCACAGTCTCCAGGGCAACAGAATCGTTCCAGGTCCATTGCCAGGAGGGACCAGCCCCGGCGGTCTCAGCGTCGGGATACCATGCTGTGGCATCGTTGCCATCAACAACCATTTCCCAATCGGCAAGAGCTCCGCCCGAGGCGATCAACTGCTGAGTTCCGGCGTTATAGGGGAATGCGGTTGGGCTATCGCTGATCAGTGCCCCGTCCCGTCCGACCAAATATCCAGACAGATCCGGGTCAACCGAAGCATCCCAATCCACCTGGACGTCGTTTCCGGCCGCCGTTGCACCAACGTTGGTAGGCTCGATCGGAGGATCGTGCCGAACGATAATCAACGGCGTCGACCAATGACTCCGATTCCCGTCCTGGTCCGATCCACGCATTCGGTAGATATTGAAACCATAGGCCGGAGAGGCCGATGGGTATGCTACCAGCGGCCCGTCAAAGGGCAAGGATGCCATCTGTTCCCAATCGCCGACGTCCGCAAGTCTCTCAAACTCCACTTGGTTGAAATAGGTATCCGAACGGGCCTCGAGGACCATGGTGTTTGCCGGGGTCACCGGGAAGACCCAGTCGAACTGGGGCGTTCTCACCCATCCCCCTACCGAGGCCTGTGGCCCCTCATGATCCGCATCGTCGACGGCGGCAACCCGGTAGTTGTAGTAGGCATCAGTCAGACCTGGGTCGTCGAACTCCAACTGGTCCGTCGGCAAGAGCGTCGGCGTCAACAAGGTACCGTCTCGATACACGCGGTATCCGGCGAGGTCTCCAAAGGGGTCGGCAACCGGGCTCCACTCCAGGTGGATATCCCCACCGTCGATCGCCAGGGACAGGTCCTCCGGCCGCTCAGGAGGAAGATCGGTCTCGGTCAAGGCGACCGATTCGGGCGCCGGATCGGCCCCGAGGGCATCGGATGCCACCGCACGAATATGATAGAGCCCGGAGGCGCCCGGCTCGAAGTCGATCGTCCAGGGGGATGGACTTGTCAGCGGCGATCCGATGGGCGTCCACACGGATCCACCCTCGGGCATGTACTCGAAGACCACACTCTCAACATCGAGATCCTCACACTCGGCCGTCACGGGCGTCGAGTGTTCGAACTCCGATCCATCTGCAGGATCGGTAATCACTGCGTGAGGACGACGGGTGTCGATAACGATCGGATCAGACTCGTTGGAAGCGCCGGACTCGTTTTCTGCAGTGTCTGCTGCAGTGACAAAGTAGATGTAAGTGCCGTCGGGCAAATCCCGATCGTCATAGTTGGTCTCGGTGATCAAGAACGGCGCCGGACTGCCAAGAACCGGTCCCGGAGCATTGGCCAGTTGGCCGTTCCGATAGAGGTAGAAACCTGCCAGATCCGGAGGTGTCGGGGTGAGGGTCCACTCGACATGAATGTCGTCGACAGTCATGTCGGGATCGAGTGCCTGAGAAAATGCCACAGTCAAGACAGGAACCGTCGGCGGCGTATTGTCGACCTCAACATTGATGACATCAACCGCCGTATTGCCGAAAATATCCCACGCTTCGAGTCGGAGTTCATAGGGCCCTTCAACCCAGGCAGGCTGGGACGTATCCCAGACAGTCAACAGATCGGTCACGACCGGGGCACTGCCTCCGCCGAGCAGGACCGGCGCGCCCGAAGGCATGAAGGTTGCCCACAGACGCCAGCCTCCGAAGGCTGTATCACGAGAGGCCGTTCCGAAAATGGAAACCAAATCGGCGACCCTGGCGCCGTCCACCGGTAAGACAATATTGGCCAGAGGAGGCCGCAGGTCGATCTCAACCTCTGCCGGGTTGGAATCCTCGGTCTCCACGCCCGCTTGGGACAGAGCCCTGACGGTATAGACGTAGGTTCCGGTACCCAGGCTGGCATCAAGCCAATTGGTCTCGTCAATTGCAACCGGCGTTATCAATACACCGTCGCGGTAGACATTGTAGGCCTCGGGTTCAGGACCCGGGCCGGGCACCCAGGCCAGGGCCACGTCGGTCCTGTCGGTGACGTCCGCGCTGACAATCACCGGCGGTGATGGAGGCATCACCTGGATTTGTACATCGACACTGACCTCGGAGCGGTTTCCTGCCATGTCCTCGGCTTCAAGGAGCAGGGTGTAGGCGCCGTCCGGCGGCAGGAGAATCCACTCGGTCAGTACGCCGTTGGCGGGGGCGCTGCCAACCTGCATCGGAATGTCCTGGCCCGGAATCAGGCTCAGAGTCCAGTTCTTCAAACGTTCATCTGCGACTGAACCCAGAATTTCCAGAGGATCGGCGATGACGGCGCCCGGCGCCGGCTGAGTAATCGCCACCTCCGGGGGCGTATTGTCGACGATGAACGGACTGCGGGCTTCACCCTCCTGGTTCAAAACATCGGTGCCGGAAAAGCGCAGAGTGTAGTCACCGTCCGGGAGATTCGAAGCATCCCAGGCAAAGAGATCTACGGCGCCGCCAACTTCGGTGGGAGTTCCCGAACGGAAGAAGTCGAAGTCCGAGAAATCCGGGGTCAGCCCCGGAGCATAGGCCCATGTCCAGTCCCGAAGATGCTCGTCAAAGACCTCACCGTGCAAACTGAGCGGCTCATTGAGGGTATTGACCACCGTGCCGACCTCGGGCAACAGGATCTCCGCCACGGGCAGGGTATTGTCGATCGTGAAACGCCGAACCAACGAGGCCTGATTCCCTGCGGCATCAATCGCATCAAATACGAGGACATAGTCGCCATCGACGACATCGCCATCCTCGATAATCGTCAGAATTCGGGAATCATAAGCGCCCGATCCCGTTGCGATGACGAGCCCGTCAACCTCGGGACCCGTCAGAGTTAATGTCCACAGTTCCGGATGAATTTCGACCTGGCTGCCGATCAACTCCAGGGGTAAGGGCACCAGGGCGCCCTCGGCCGGAGAGGTCAATTCGATGACCGGAGGGATGGTATCAACCACCACCGTCAGTCGCTCTTGTTCAGGAGGAATGACCGGCGGAATTGCCGGATCTCCGGCCGACACGACGACATGGTATTGGCCGTCGGGGACGGTCACACCTGAGTCACCTTCGCCGGACCACACTTGAGTCGAGAGAAGGGTATCCACCGGAAGGGTCTGCTGATCGATCAGCGTACGAACGACTCCGGCGTCCGGGTCGACGATCTGCAATGTGACGACGGCTTCCTGGAAAAGACCAAAAGTAATCTCGGTCGTATCCAATATGCCGTCGGAATTGGGCGAGAAGAGTCCCGGTTCGCGATCGACAAACTCGATCAGCGGATCAACCTCGGGAACCAAGATGTCGATCGAAGGAGAGATCGTGACATTGCCCGGCAGATCCCAGGCCCTCACTCTCAAGAGGTAGTTCCCGGCTTCGCGTGTGCGTGGCGACCATGTTCCGATGACTCCCGGTTCCCCCTTGATTTCACGATCCAGACCATCGACGACTTCCCATTCCCCCAAGCCGCCGTCGAGGTACATGATCTCAACTGCGGCATGCTGGAAATTCCCCTGACTGTCCCAAACCTCACCGATGACCTCGACGACCGCCCCGGCCTCGAGACCACTCAGGGGTTCGTTGACGACCAGAGTCGGCGGGGTTGCATCCAACTCAAAATTCACACGGGCCGTGTCTTCGGCGCCGCAGGGGGATCTGGCTGTGATGTGGGCGAAATAGAATCCATTCTCGGCCAGGGCGCCTGAAGGATCCGTTCCGTCCCAAATGATCTCGACCAACTCGTCGGGGGCCGAAAGCTCGCCGGAAGTACTCTGATAAACAACACCGGCTCTTTCAATAGAGACCGACCAGGTTCCGGGGGTGTTGGTCGTGAAGTCGATTGTCTCAACCAGTGCTCGGTCCATCGTATTCAAGGGAGAGAATACGGACTTATGGCGTGGATAGCCGAACCACGGTAGTTGTGTCGCCACGATATGTGGAAGATCCGGAACATAGACATTGATGGGTGTCGCACAGGAGGCGAAACCCGCCCTGTCGATCGATTGTGCGCCGATCTCGTGCCAGCCCGGCTGCAACTGGTAGAGTCCATCGATGGTGTAGGTCGCCCCGTCCCCTCCGTTGAATCCCGGACATCCAACGCCCGAAGACTTCCTGAGACCACCGTCCAGGAACACCTTCTGCAGACGACCGGGGGTTGCGTCCTGGTCGGCCAAGGTCACGGCCATCGTGGCGTCATCGGGACAGATCAATGCACCGTCATAAGGCTCGGTGATCCCAAGCACGGGCGGAAGTCTATCGATCGTCAACGGGAAGCTCCGTTCACACTGTCCAAGCAGGCCGGCCTCACCGGGGTAGGTGTAGCGCTCGGTCACAGCATGCTGACCTTCGGATAACCGAGAAAGATCCAATTCGTCGGTGAAATCGGCCGACTGAAGAGGTCCTGGAACACTCAGGAAGGGTTGCCCATCGACGAGCAGCTCATAACTCAAGAAAGACACACCAACGGGATCCAGTGCGACATGGCCTTGAGCCACCGCCGATGTCCCGTTGTTGACCCAGCCCTGAACCCAAGGTCCGTCACCACAGGAGTTGTCGAAAAGGCCACTACCCGACCCCGAACCCGAGGGGCACGAGCCGGACACAAACCCAAAAGCTGAACCCAGTGTGCTGTAGCCTTCCCTGAACGGCACCTGCGCCAGGGTTGAGAGAGCCTCACCTCCAAAGCCTCCCGTTCCGGCCGCTCTGAGGATTTCTTCGCTCTCCTCGACCAAGAGACATCCGGTCGAAAACTCGGCTATTTCACCAGGGCCGAGGCGATCAACGATGGACATCAGGGTCTCCCAGCGGATGATGATTCCGTTGCTTGTCAACTCGATCCTTCGAATCTGGAGAACGGGATTCCGCACGACCCCATCACTGACGTTGGTCAAAAGGAGGATATCGCCCCGAGAGTCCACATCGATATGCTGAAGCGTCAGAGGCATCTCCGGATAGAAGAGGCGGGTCGGGCTGACGATCTCTTGACCGTCGTCATTGGTCGCCGACAGCCTCACCTCAACCGGCATCTGGGGCAGGGTCGGATGGTCCCAGTACAGGACCGTCAGCCCGGCATTCGGAACCCTCTCCGTATCGGGGCATTCCAGGTCAAAGGGCCACCCCAGAGTCTCGAATCCGCGCCCCACGGGATCCGGAGCGACATCGATTGTACCCTCAATCCAGGGTCCGGCAGGTACACCAGCAAGACTGGCTTCGCGGTATTCCAGCCGGAGGTCGAGGCTCTCTGTCCAAACGGAATCCTGTACCAGCAGAGTGTCATAAAATGGGTTGAGAATCAGGGGGGCGGCAGACTCGAACAATCCTCCACCGTCCATCAAATTTTCAAGCTCCGGACGGTCGGGGTAGAGACACGGATGAAGAGCCCGGCGACACGAGGGCTCGGAATCCGTAAAGACGAGCATCTCGTTGCGATAGCTTGCTTCCGTGATGGTCTCGTTGCCGGCCAAGTCATGAGCGATATAGCGAATCCTGCGATTGACAAACCAATCCGCAGCGTAGCGTCCTCGGAGCACCTCCGACCCTGCGCCGACCGGTTCCGTCCCTAAAGCCAGCGTCTGCCAGAGATCCTCGGCTTCATCGACCAGGACCTGGTATTCCCAATCCATCAAATTGGAGTCGTCGACCGCCCCGAAGACCTCGTTGAGGTATTCGTCCTTGCTTGATGACACACAGGTCGGGTTTCCATCGGCATCAAGAATAGGCTGTCCGTATTCATCGACGACCTCTCTGGTCTCCCTCGCGTATCCTGTAGCTTCAATACGAAGGGTTGCCGACGGCGCCGCATTGTCGACGATCACGGGCCAGGAGGCTTCGCCATATGCCAGGAGGTACTCCCCGTCAGTAACGGGGTTCCCAAACGAATCCGTACCGTCCCAGGTCGTCGTCTTCTGGCCTATTTCGTCGGCGGCAACGTTGATCTCTTTGACGGTCTCACCATCAGAATCAACGATAAAAAACACCAGGTTGGCCGGACGCAACACCGTGTAATGGAAGATCAGTGTGTCCTTGATGCCAATGCTCGACCGCGGCGATAGATACCGCGATTCTGTGTAGAGATTCGCAATGTCGTTGTCACCATTCCAGGTCACTCGGCGCGAGTCTGAGCGCTGATTACCGGCACGATCGGTCCCCGTCAGACGAACGCGGTACCGGCCGTTCCCCGGAGGCAGCCAAGTTCCCCACCGCTCGTTATAGAGCGCCTCATTTGACGGCAGACCTATCGGAAAATAGACATCAGGATCAACATCGAGGTCGGAATACTCCAACAAAAAACTCTCAAGGTAGCGGTCGGTCGCCAAAAGCCACAGATCGACCCCGCCGTCACCGAAGAGTACGCGGGGCTTGACCCGCATCTTGAGATTGGCGGCCGGCGTGAAATACGGCAGTTGGTCACCGTAATACTGCTGAGCCGTATTGAGGTTACCGACGATATAGGTGTCCGGTGGAGTCCACAGGGTGTCATCCATGCGCAGGGGCAGGCCCCGAACCTCTTCGGTCCGCCAGTTCGTCAGGTACTGATCAACAGGGGACCAGGCTTTCGGGTCCCGGCCGGTTTCCTGGGCCGAATCCAACCAGATATAGGCGCCGCCCGAAAGATCGGATCCTCCAGCCGGTTGAGCCGATCCTTCAGATTTATAACCCTCGCTCCACGAAACGGTGTACATGTCACCGTCATTGGACAGCGAATAGTAGACATCGGACCACTCTGACCATCCGAGGTTTGAGCTGCCGGACTCGCCGGCGGCGCCGTCTTCAAGGGCAAAGATCGACGCGGACAATTCGGAGCCTCCGTAGCCACCATAGCCGCCTGCTTCCCCGTATCCGCCGTAGCCTCCGTATCCACCGCCCTCGAGGGTCAACCAGGTCAACGTGTCCTGATCGAAATCAAGACCACTTTCCAAGATTTCGCCATCGCCTCCAACCTCGCTCTTGGCGTTCAGGTCGGGATCCCCTGCCTGAACATCTTCGATCGTCGATGGTATTCCGCCACCACCACAACTCCCGTTCCAGCCCTGGGCCTGGATGCTTGATGCGCTCGGTGGTTCCGTCGTGGTCGAAATGCGATAGAAATATCCCGAATTATTCCAGGTCTTGAGAGAAACGACTGCTTCCCCTCTGGGGGTCCAGAATACTGAATAGCCGCAAATCGATCCGTCGTCAACGCCTTCCGGGTTGAAGCTGTAGGTCTCCCCAGAGTTGTCAAGGCTGTCGAGGTACACCGTATCGTCATTTCTCGATACCCATAAGAGCCAAAGGCCGTCCGGTGAGATCCAGGGACTGGATCCCCATCCACCCTGAGAAGTAATGTCTTCAAGCGTCATTTCCGGAACCCTGAGTAGACGATATGGTTCCCCCCCCGAAACAACAAATCGGGAACCCGAGGCATCGACCCCAAATAGGCTCAGGTTCTCCGGAAGTTCACCCAACTCGACCATCTGATCGGCGGCGAACATCCAGAGGGAATAGGTATCCTCATCAAATGCGGTTCCCTCGGCGTGGTAGCGCTCGACCAGGTAGATCTCCTCGGAGACCGGAGAACCGGTCATCGAGGTGAACCAGCTCCGCTCAAGATTACAATCCGGATTCCAACTGCAGGGACGGTCCTGTCCGGGAACCCTGGGTTGGAGGAAACCGACGAGGAGGCGCTGTTCCAACTCGTTGGTAATGGCGTAGTGGTTGGTATCGACAACCACCCACGAAGACGTCTCCCCCGCGGTTACGGTGTAGAGCCCGTCGGGCGCCGGATTGCCACGATTGCTCAGACCATCCCATACGATGTATTCCTCACCATTCTCCGGAACCAGGTTTCTCACCAACCGGCCCTCGACCGTCTGAATTTCAACTTCGCCGCCCGCCCGGTAGAAGATCGTCGTGGTGTCCTTGACGGCGTCTCCATTGGGTGAAAAGATCTGGTTGGACAAAAAGATATCCGCATCCTGAACGCCAACCGTGACGCCGGCTTCGTTGTTGTCTTCGAATAGCTCAATGACAGTCTCGGAAGAATCGACGCGGACCGTCAAGGCCGCGTCGCCCATGAAGGTTCCGGTCTCCCAGTCGAGACCGAGAGTCATCTCCGTGTGTCCCTCCATCGCAGGGACGGCAGTGCTGTCGATGACGCTGTCTTGGGTACTCACCAGCTGAAGCAGGGTTGCCGAACTTGCCTGGTCGCCCTGATTCCCCAAGAGCACCTCGAAATGAACCACATCCCCAACCTTGGGGAATGACGGCAGAAACGAGATCCCGCCACCGGTGACAACCAGATCCGGCAGGGTTTGCACATCGGGCTCGATGAAGGCCTCATTGTCGTCTTCCCTGAACTCGACGACGACGCCGTCGACGTCGACGACAGCATAGAGGAGACGATCCTCGGGTTCGACAACATCCCAAACCAAATTCATCTGAACCGTCGAGCCTGCGCCGATGCCGGCAAAGGACTCGGATCCCAAGAGGATCCCGGTCCCCACAGCGTCCAGCCACAACTGCGCCTCGAAGGGTCCTGCGGCATTGATGGTGGGATTCGCGATCACAACACCGATCTGACAAAGTGCCCCCTGAAGCGGCGGATCGGGCGTCAGAATAAAGGACTCCGGACCGATGACCAAATTGGGCAAATCACTCGGCGGGACCGTCAGATTCAAGCGGGCACGATTATTCGAGAGGTCCGTATCACCGGTATCACCATTGGGATCGACATCGACTTGGATCGGCAACGGATCGCCGCCAACGTTGGGAGACCAATCGACCGACACCATGATGGTCTCACCAGGCGCCAATGTCTCCGTCACGATCAGGTCTTCAATGGGAAACAGAGCGGCGGGCGTACCCCATTCATACGAAAAGATGACATGGAAATCAGATACCGCCACCGTTCCGGCATTGCGAATAACGGCCTCGAGCATCTGGTCCTCGCCGACCACAATCGTCGGCGGTGTGGCGTTCAAGGAACCGGGAAGGACCTCAAGATCGATCCGATGAAGCAATGGTAGAACCCGCGAAGCAGTATTGTTAAAGCGAAAACTGTCGTCGGTCAAACGATCAGGATCGGCCACGATGGTGATCGTCATCGAGCGGGCCTCGGTCACAACCGCCGGGACGGAAAATGCACTCAGGCCAAGAGCCGGTACGGCGACTGTTGTTTCTCCCAGAACGACCCCGTCGGCCGGGTCGCCATCGAAGACTCGAAGAACCACAGCCGTCGCATCGGAAAGACCAAGATTGTGGATCATGCCGTTTACGGTGAGGGGCTGTGGTATCGAGGAAATGTCCGTTGGATCCAGGCTGAGGTCGGCGTCCGTCAGCTGAAGATCGACACCGTCCGGATGTGAACGGACCTCAAGGCGAACCGTCCCTACATCGTTCGAGCGTTCCCGTTGGGGAACCTCCCGATTGGGATCGATGACAAAACGGATTTCGTAGACACCCTCCGGAAGATTCGGGGATATCGTCGTTCCCAGGGTGACAAAACCGATATCGTCCACCGCAGGAAGTTCGCCGCTTTCCAGCCAGACCAACACCTGGGGATTGTCGGCGAGACGTGCCTCCCACTGGAAGGGCGTTCCCGCCTCGAGCGGAAGCCCGAGGTTCCGAATTTCGACTAACAACTCGATCTCCTCGTCGTCAAAAGGCTGTTCAGGATCGGCAAAGACCCGGGCCTCATCGACAAACGGGTCCGGAAGAGCATAGGAGGCCAATGCGTTGATGGCCAGAGCGGTCGAATGAGCACTCGACGACCAACTGCCGTTCGGCTGCTGACGAACTTTGAGAAAATCAACGGCTTCTTGAGTGATCACCTGATTGATGGCCTGCCCCTCACTGAGGAGGAGGAACTGTGCCGTCGCCTCGGTATTCGGAAAGGGTTCCCCAAATCCGCCATCCGCCCTGTGGTCCAGCAGCCATGCAACCGCCGTCTGAACGGCCGGAAGATTCCAGTAGTCGTCCGGGAAGAGCCTTTGAGCAGCCAGAAGGACTTCTTCAGTCGCAAGGGTCGTGCTCCCCAAGCCTTCCTGCCACCCCCATCCGCCATCGGGATTTTGCAAAGACGCCAGCCACG
Organism: Thermoanaerobaculales bacterium; assembly: GCA_024763555.1. Classification (GTDB taxonomy): domain Bacteria; phylum Acidobacteriota; class Thermoanaerobaculia; order Thermoanaerobaculales; family Sulfomarinibacteraceae; genus JANTFG01. The sequence continues at coordinate 24,768 of JANTFG010000001.1, read as the reverse complement.
ACCAGCCCTCGGAGGCGATATCAACCGCCCCTGCCGCATCCAGTGCCCGGACGGCTCTCGCCGTCGTGATGAAGTCGGGAAGGTACCTCGGAAAAGCAGGCCACCCACCGCTCGCCTTCATTTTGGCTGCCAGCGTTTCGACCGGCGTCGAAAGGTCTGCGCCTGTTTGCCGGGTCAGGGCAAGAAGGCGCCTGGCGACCAACTCGGTCGCGACCGGAGTTTCGTTCTCCAGGTTCTCGAGGCCGTTGATGACGATATCTCCGTGACCTCCAATTCGATCAAGCGCCGCAATTGCTTCCGCAGTTTCCCGGACCCAGGTGGTCGGTGAATCGCGCCAGACTCCCCCGGCGCCGATGGAGACCAACCAGTTGACGGCCTCAGTCAGGTCAACGGATGATCCGCCCACCGGCATATCGGATGGTTCCGCGACATCGACAACCCCTCGCCCACGCGTCTGCCGAAAGAAGCTCTCCTCCCACGACGCACGAATGTCGTTGAGGCGCTCAATGTCTTCCGACATGACAGGAATAGTTGGATCCACGAGGTAAATCATGCCCACCCGGAACTCGTGTTGAGCCTGCCGCCAGTCCGGAATCCTCGGGCCCTCCGCCCCGATGACATCAAAGACGCTGATTGACCGAGGGGTCGCTTCGATCGTGTCTCCCAAACCGGGGTAACCGTCGCTTGGGATCGAAGGATTGACTAATAATGTGAAATCGGGCACCTCCTCAGGAGCCAGCATCCCCATCAGATAGAGATCCAAATGACTGTAGCGATCCCTGATCTTGGTGGCGGTGAAAATTCCGTCTCCGTTGTCGGTCCATTCGGAGCCATACATGTAGGATGCCTCCGAATCCAGGAGATAGCTCCAGTGGACGCCGTCTACTCCCAAGAGGGCATCCGAGGGCGTACCGCCATCGAGGAACTGGGCTCGAGCCAGCCACTGATGGCCGACCTCATGATTGAGGAGCGCATTTAGGAATTCAGAGTCGAGACTCCCGTCCTCCCGGATGTAGGCTGAAAGCCAGCGAATATCAATGTATCCCTGGAGATTTTCACTTCCCCACAACTGACTCTGATCAAAAACCTCTAACCCGATACCTCGAACTTCGTTTGCAACACCGATATGGAACCCTGCCACGCCGGCGGTGGCGTCCCATTCGAAATTGGTGACGATGACGACAAAATCGTAGGCATCGGGGCTGTCCTCGAAGAAGCTTTGCGAAACCCACCGTCGCGGCGCCGAATTCAAGCTGCCGCCGACAATTTTGTCGTAGGTGCCCGGATAGGTGTATGGAAGGACATAGATGCCGTCGATCCAACTGCCCAGCCCAGATTGGGTCACCTTTTCCGGATGATTTGAGTACGATCTCGCCAATTCCTCGGGACTGACGACGCACGAATCGCCGGCGGCCCACGCAAGAGAGCCCGGCGTGACGACAAGAGCGAAAACCAACAGCGGTAAGAAAACTCTTCTCACTGTTTGTTCCCTTCTCTGTTCTCAGGCTGAGATTTCAAAACCGAGCTGGGAGAGGTCTTCGAAACCGGAATTTCCTGGGTCTCTACCGACTGTTCGGGGAGCAGTCCTTCCTCGGGCAACGCGTGGATCACGATGACCTCGGTCTTCCCATCCCGAGTTGATTTCACCAGCAACCAATATCTTGACTGTTCTTGGTCGGCATCGAGCCCCTCGGGCGGCTGGTCAATTTCAATCAACGCACCTCCTGAACCGATCGTCTTCACCATGGCGCCGGGAAGGCCGGGGATCTCCTCCCCGCTCCGAACCACCAGCATTTCACCGTCATGTTCAAGGACCATTCGACCTTGGAGGGGCAAAAAACGCGCCATCTTCCAGCCCGGAAGGTGCTGTCCCAAATCCCTCCCCGCTGCGGTTCCGGTCGCAGCCAAGACCAAGAGAAGAGTTATCCACAGACCCATGATCAACGCTGAAAAAGTCCGATTCTTCATCTACGCCCCCAAGAGAAACATCAGTGACACGCAGTCGAGATCTTGAGATCCCACCAAAAAGATCAACGATTACCTCAATGCTAATCTATCACAAGCAAAAATTATTCCGATGAACAAGTGTTCAGGTCGTGTGATCCAGCTCACCTTCCCAGGCTGTTGACTCCATCTCTTTTTCCCCTTGTCCCATCTTCGATCTCTCAGAATGCGCCTCAGAGTGCTGTCGTCCCGAGAGTTGATGACCGCATCTTCTGCTCGGGGGCCGGCGAGTGCCCTATCCCCCTCCCAAGCCTTCGAGTGTGAATGTGGTAGCCTTGCCCATGCCGTGATGTCTACCCTGAAACGCTCCCTATTTCTCGTGCTCATAGCTGTGACGATGTCATTGGGCCTTCGCATGATTTTCATCTCCGAAAGCCGCTACTTCCCTGATTTCAGGACGCCGCCGCCAGGGATGGATGTGGACCTGCACTGGAATTCAGGGAGGCTCCTCCGACAACACCCGATCGCGGAACCGGCATTCGAACTTCGTACCTTGTCCGCACCCGCCAATGCCACCTTTCTCTCCCTGACCCAGAGGATCCTCGGAGAGGACTTCGTCGCCCACCGGCTGCTGTACGCAGGAATCGGCTCGCTGGTAACGGTGCTCATCTTTGGATTCGCCTTCAGGCTTTCCGGCCGATTGAGTGTGGCGTTATCCGCGGCCTTACTGGTGGGGATACAACCAACCTGGATCTATCTCAGCACGCTTCCGATCAAATCCGTCTTTACGGTTTCGCTGGGGGTGAGCCTGATTTGGACGGCCTTTGAGGCGACCCGTGCCCGTCGGACACGAACTGCTGTCTTGATGGCCGTAATCTCTTTCCATATCGGCGGCCTGTTGTTCCTGACCCAGAAGAACACGGTATTCATGTGGGGTGCGACCACCGCCTTTGTGTTGGTCGGCGGCAGACCTTACGGGCGTCGTCGCACGATCCTCGCGGTGACCCTGGCCGTCTGTCTCCTGTCGGCAACGGTCTGGGTTGTGGCGGGGCCCCACCTCCCAAATCCACTCCCGACTCCCGTTGGAATACCGCAGTCCGGAATCCATGCCCGGGTGGGATTCCACCCCGGCGCCTCCGGGTATTACCGTGGAATTCGGGGCATCCCCCCAACTCCGATCGGCCACGCCTTCATCGCCAGAATGGCTGCAGAAATTGAAGTGGGCCGTCCGCTGACCTTTGCCGAGGCAAACTCCCATCATTTGACCGCCGCCCTGGATTTCATTCGGAACAACCCCTCTGCAGCTGCCCGCTTAACCGGCCGCAAGATCCTCCTGTTTTTCAATGACTATGCTCCAAACGAGAACTATTATCTTGAAGAACTTCGAAGCCGGTCCAGACTACTGGCGACCATCCCGATCGGCTTCGGTGTGCTGGTCTTCAGCGCGGGGCTGGGAGTTATTGCCCTCGTTCGCCGTTCACAATGGGATCTCCTTTTTCTCCTTGTTGGGGCAACGGGAGGAGTTCTCGCCGCGAATGTGGCGACCTTTGTCACCTCCCGTTACCGATTGTCCGCAATGGTGCCCTTGGCTGTCCTCGGGGCGATCGGCCTTTGGTTTGCCGTCGATCGAATCCGTGGTTGGAGAACTGGAGGAATTCCAGGGAGAACGGTCTTCAAGGACGTGCTGGCGCCTGGACTGGCGGCAATCCTGGTTGCCTTTGCTCCGGTTGTCTCCAACGATGAGCGGGAATCGGCCCTGCGTACGGCCAAGACCAACCTCCAGAGGAGTGAAGAGGCGGAACCTTTGGTCCGCCGTCTGTCAACTATCAATTCCAGCCCGGCTTTGCCTGCCTCGAAATTGAAGGAACGTGCATTTCTTCTGCTGCGGTTGCAGCGACTGACTGAGGCCTTTCAGGAACTCGAGGCCGTGTTTGCCGTGACGCCGAATGATCCCCAGGTTTTGAGGCAGCTCCTAGCAATGACCGTCGTCGAAGGTGACTATGAGAAGGCACTTTCGATCAGTCGCCGGTGCCGACGCCGGCTTCGCTGGAGTGATGCGGATTTTCTCAAGGGCCAGGAAGAATCAGTCAGGGCAATTCTTCGCCGGTTCATTCTCCCCCGCCTCTGCGTGCTCACGCTTCAGTTGCCCGCTGCGAGCTGTAGCTCGCTTGGGACCAGGGATGCCGGGTCGTAGCCGGAGTCACTGGTTCATGGCGTTGCAACTGTTCCAACTCCCTGGTCAATCAGGGGATTCTCAAGAATATGTCATCAAGCCTCAGGACCTGACCGAGAGGCTGTCTAGTCCTTGATCGTCAGATCCCGGATGAAGGTTGAACTCTGGACGTAGGATGTCTGGTTTGAGACCTGATCCATCAAAGCGACAGAGAGCCTGTACTTTCCGGCCTCCATCAGCAGTGAGGCGTTGATCGTCCATTTCTTGTCCTTGATATTCTCCATGTCTTCGGCCGGGATGCGGATCTCGTGGATCTGCCGGATGAGGTCGGACTGCCCACCCTCCGAATCCCGTGCCGCAACGAAGAGCACGGCGTGTCCAACATAGTCCTCCCCTTCCGGAAGGAGGGTGATGGAATCGATCGGGAAAGAGATCGCCACCGGCATCGTCCATCGGCCCTTGGCCGCCGGCGCCGGCGGCAAATTCTCGATCTTGAGCTGGAAGGGGTTCTCCTCCAGGGGGAAGAGCAAGGCGGTCATCACCTTGTCCCGGACGCGGGTTTCGAGGCTTTTCTCCACGTAGCGCCGCCGGTATCTCAGATTGTATTCCGGGTGGGTCGGGAGTTCCACTTTGATGTTGTGAATCTTGTCTCCCCCACTGCGGTTGAGGGTGTAGCCGATGGAATAGTAGGTGAAAACATCAGCGCTGATCTTGTCGAAAGCAAGTGAAAAATCGTTGGTGTTGACCAGAGCCTTGCCCCCGGTCTCTTTGGCCATGAAGCGGAGGCTGTCGAGGTAGTTCTCCTCGCCGACGCTCGAGGCGATGGTGTCGCCGACCATCGCAGTCTCAGCAGTCGCGACGGAGGCGTGCCGGAGTCCGCCCGCGCCGATGGTGTAGAGGGAAACATCCTGTGAATTGGCCGCCGCCACCAGGCTGTTGAACTGGGAAGTCTGATCCCAACGGGAAAACTGGGTCAGGGCCGAGGGCTCGTCGTAGGCATTGGCATAGGCGTAGAGAAGTTCCATGCCGGCAATCATGGGCAGACCGTTGGAGATATAGATGAGGGACTTCTTTCCGGGAAGCCCGGCCATCATGGACACCGTCGACCGGAGCGCCTGAAGCGTGAAGAGCAGATCGTTTGATTCCTCTTCTGCGGCACCCAACACGAGACCCCAGACGTTTCTCTTGCTGATGTCCATACCTGAGTTGGGGTCATTCTTGTAGCGGCGCATCTTGTCCAGGATCCTCTTGCGGTCGGCGTCGCGGCTGACGGTGCCGCCGGTCACCATACGCTGAGCCCGCAGGGCCTGAACGACCAGAGTTGAATCCTCGGTGAAGGGCTGAATGATCTTCAGTTCCTTGTCGAAGGTGGCGACCATCATCTGGACCGGCGGGCGGAGGTTCCGGCGGACGAATTCAGTCGCCTTGGACAGAACGCGGTTGCGGTCCATCGGGTGCAGATTCTCGTTATCGACATAAAGAACGATATAGATCGGCTGGATCTCCATTTCCTTCGGCAGAGGCGCCGCTTTCTCCACAGGTGCGGCTGCCTGGGCTTCCGGCGCCTCATACACGGATCGATAGACATCCTCGGTGTAGAGTTTGAAGTGCGAGATCTTACGTTCCCGTCCATCCTGGAGGACCTTGAAGTCCTCCTTTTTCAGGTCGGTGACCGGATGTCCGTGTTGATCGGTGACGTAGGCGATCACGTTGACCACCGTCAAATCATAGTGGCCTTCGAAGGTCTCATTTTGAGTCTTGGGGTCGGTGGATTTCTCAGAATCGCCATTTTCGGCCATGACCGAGGATGAACCGAGTGCGAGTAAAAGGGCGACGACTGGAATGAAAAGTCTCTTGAGCATCGTTCCTCCGGCCCATAGTCTATCAGGAGTTGCCTCCCCCAAGGACTTCCGGGTTGTCAACCGGTGATCTCGTTGTTCAAATGGCGGTGGGCGCTTCAATCCGGAGCAGGAACAGGGCCAGCACGCCGATGCAGGGGCAGAACCCGAGGGCCGGAGGATAGGCCGAAGCAGCAATCCGGAACCGGATCAGGGAGCAGGGCCAGGAGCCGATGCGGTCGTACTTCATTGAGCGGAATGCGGGACAGATGATTTCGGTCTCTGTTTCTGAGGGCGGAGCTTGGAGGCCGCGGAGGCATCCGGCTCCGGAATTGCTTCCGGCTCGCGCTTCGAACGCGGGGGCAGCCCTGGATGCTGTGCCCGGTTTTCCGGACAAGTCTCTCGGGGAGTTGAACGGAAATCCGGACAGCTATTGCAGCTCTCCCCGGAGCTGGAGTCAAGCGAAAACGCGGCAGCGCGCCTGGTCCAGATATCCGGTTTTGTCTTAATGCCGTCTTCACAGCGCTTTGAGGTGTCTGAGAAAAAAGCCCGCAAAGTGCCTATTCGAAATGCATCCTCGGCCCTTCTGTTTCCTTCGGTACCTCAATACTGGCATGAAGGTTGCTTTTAACTGTGCTAAGCTATGGCGTCCATCGGTCGTCAGCCGGTGGGCCATCGAAGGTGGTCCGGGATTTCCGGGCCCGACTGAAGGGAGGGTGGCTCGACATCTGTTTTTGAGTGGTTTTCGTTGTTCGAGATTATCAACGAGGAAATATGGAGGTATGTCTATGAAGAAAGTTCTGGTTCTCTTTATGTTCGCCGCGCTGATCGCAGGCGCGGCCTACGCCCAGGAGACGACGGGTACCGCGCGTGCCGTCGTCACCGATCCCGACGGCGCCGCCCTGCCGGGCGTGACCGTCGCCATCTCCGACCCCGACATTGGTCTGCAGCGGACGGGAATCTCCGATGCCCGCGGCATCGTCGGCTTCCGCGCCCTGCCTCCCGGCACCTACCAGTTGACCGCGACTCTCGATGGTTTCCAGACCTACAAGAGCTCCTTCCAGGTCAACCTTGGCAGTGAGACCAATTTCGACTTCCAGATGAAGCTCGGCGCCATCACCGACGTCATCGAGGTTACCGGCGAAGCGCCGCTCGTGGACGTCAGTTCCACCGTGGCGGGTCTGACGGTTTCCACCGACGACCTCAACGCCAAGATGCCGGTGCAGCGTGAGGCCTCTTATGTGGCCCTGCTTGCCCCCGCGACCGTGACCGGCGACACGGCCTTCAACGGCTACACCCCGGGTCAGAACAACATCTCGATGTCGGGCGCCTCGGTTGCCGAGAACTCCTACCAGGTCAACGGCCTGAACATCACCAATTTCCGTAATGGAATCGGCTCCACGATGGTTCCCATGGAATTCGTCGAGGAGATGCAGGTTAAGACCGGTGGTTACGAGGCCGAGTTCGGTCGTTCGACCGGTGGTGTCATCAACATGGTGACCAAGTCCGGTTCGAACTCCCTCCACGGCAACTTCTCGCTCTACTATGAGCCGGAAGATCTGCAGGAGCAGGAGCCGGATACCTATCTTGCGCCCAACTCCGATGAGACCCGTGAAACCATGGAAGCCAATGCTTCCCTCGGCGGCGCGATCCTCAAGGACAAACTCTTCTACTTCGGTTTTGTCCGCTACACCGACAATGATTTCCTGGGCCTCAGCTACGGCCAGGGAACTCGTCGTGAGACTTCGGATCCCTACTGGGGCGGCAAGCTGGACTGGAACATCACCCCCAGCCATCGTTTGGAAGGTACCTATATCTCTGATGATGTCGCGGTCGACGTGACGACTTATGATTACTACATCCCCGGAGTTACAGGTGAGATGTGTGCTGATCCTTCAGATCCAGCTGGGGGAATGGTTGACTGCCTGAGTTTGGCATTGCGGTCGGCACCCTATCCGTCCAACGGATATATTACGGATACCACGGGCCACGGCGTTGACAATCGTGGTGGTGACAACTACATCATCAAGTACACCGGTATTTTCACCGAGAACTTCCTGCTGTCGGCACAGTACGGCGACAACCAGTTCGATCGGACCAATAAGTCCTCCGGCGACAACAGCCCCTACGCCTTCGATCTCCGTGGCGGCGGCTACATTCACCTCGGCTCCTGGGTCAACTGGAGCCGCGGAAACGCCTTTGACGAGCGCAAGGCCTATCGCGTGGACGCCGACTACTACATGGGCAACCACAGCTTCCGCGCCGGTGTGGACACCGAGGAAAACAATTCCGAGGATCTGACCTCCTACTCCGGCGGCTTCCGCGTGGGTTATTACGACAGTAACACCTCCCCGACCGGAGCAGCGGTCAACATTCGCCACTATTTCAATGGTGGCTCCTTCGACGTCAATTCCGATGCGGCCTACATCCAGGACAGCTGGGCCGTCACCCCCAACCTCACCGTCAATCTCGGTGTGCGCTGGGAGAAGTTCGAGAATAAGAACTCTCTCGGTCAGACCTTCATCGAGACTTCCGACCAGTACGCACCTCGTCTCGGTGTCATCTGGGATCCCTCCGGTGAGGGCCGTTCCAAGATCTACGGATCCTACGGTCAGTACTATCTGCCCATCGCCTCCAACACCAACATCCGCATGGCGGGTGGTGAGATTTATGAAAGCGCCACCTACGAGTGGGATCCGGCCCAGGGTTATAACCCGGATGGAACTCCTGTGGGCTGGACCAACTGCGGCGTGATGAATCTCGAAGGTTGCGGCAACCAGGGTTCGGTCGGCAATCTGCAGACCTATGCGGTGTACTCCGATGGTTCCGTGCCGGATCCCAAAGAAGTGCTTTCCTTCAATTTCGACCCGATGTCGCAGGATGAGTACATCCTCGGCTACGAGAAGATGGTCGGTGACAACTGGTCCATCGGTGTGCGCGGTGTGTGGCGTGAGTTCAACAAGGTCATCGAAGACTTCACGATCGACGATGCCCTGATCGCGCGCTACGGCATGGATGTCGGCTACGGTGCCTTCGAGTACCGTCTCGGCAACCCCGGCTCCTCCTTCCAGGGTTATTTCGATGTGGACGGCGACGGCGTGCTCGATCCCGTCAGCTTCACCGCTGATGAGTTGAACTATCCCAAACCGGAGCGGAAATACGGCGCCCTGGAGTTCACCTTCAAGCGCCGCTTCGCCGATCACTGGATGTTGCAGGGTTCCTACACATGGTCGCATCTCTGGGGTAACTACGAGGGTGAAGTCTATTCTGATGTAGGTCAGGATGATGCCGGCCTTACCCAGATGTTCGACTTCCCGGGCCTGATGCAGAACTCCTACGGAAACCTTCCGCAGGATCGTCGTCATAATCTGAAGATCTTCGGGGCCTATGCCTTCGATTCCGGTCTGCAGATCGGTGGTAATTTCTATTACCACAGCGGTCGTCCCATCAATGCCCTCGGTGTCTATCCCGATGCCGACAATCCGGCCTACCTCTACGATGCGGCGGCCTATTTCAACCAGGGCCAGCCGGTGCCTCGCGGCGCCGCGGGAACGACCCCGAGCATCATGGGTATCGACGGTATGGTGAAGTATGACTTCCAGGTTGCGGGCCTCGACATGAACGTCCGCCTGGACGTCTTCAACATCTTTGACAACTCCAATCCGACCGAGGTTCAGGAGTACGCCGACCAGGATTCCGGTGCGGCCAACCCCCACTACCTCGATCCCACTCACTTCCAGCAGCCCCGGCGCGTGCGCCTCGGCTTTGGTCTGGTTTTCTAAGTTCCGTTTTACGGAATTTTCAGAGGGCGCTTCGGCGCCCTCTTTTTTTTGGAAACCTGGGATCGGCGGCTCTCGCCGGCGATCTGCACCACTCTTCCGGGCTCTGAGAACCCTTAAAAAGCCTCGACGTAGCACCACTACGCCTACGTTTTTTTCGGGTCTCGGAGCCTCGGAATAGCGGCACATCTCATCCGGCAGAACCGCCGATCCCAGGTTTGAGAAGAGAATGAATGGAGGCCTCAGAACATTTTTCTTGATGTTACTGAAACGCCTTGACGTAGCACCACTACGCCTGCGTTTTTTTGAAGTCTCAGAGCCCGGAATAGCGGCACATCTCACCTGCCTGTGCGCCTGCCTGTCCGCGGGATGCAGGCAGTTGTTCGCACGCAGACAGGTCCGGCAGAAGCGCCGATCTCAGGTTTTTCGCCTGCGTTTTTTTCGAGCACTGGAGCCTCGAAACTCCGGCCCGGCTCATCCACAGTGACCACCGACTGAGGGTGTTGGTTTATCCACCTGATTCTGAAACGAAGCTCGTGGCCCAATTGAAATTTACTTTCGAGTCTCAGAGCCTCGGAATAGCGGCACATCTCATCCGGCAGAAGCGCCGATCTCAGGTTTTTCGCCTGCGTTTTTCGGAAGCACCACAGCATCAAGATCTTGGCACATCTCACCCGCCTGTGCGCCTGCCTGTCCGCGGGATGCAGGCAGGTGTTCGCACGCAGACAGGTCCGGCAGAAGCACTGATCTCAGGTTTTTCGCCTGCGTTTTCCGAAGGTCAGAGCCTGCTCCACTCCTGGAGATCGATTCCGGCGTGGCGCAGTATCCTCCGAAGGAGGCTGACGCTGAGATCGCCGCGATGTGGGTTAGGGAGAATCAAACGGCGTTTTTCCCGTACCATGAATTGATGTCGACCCCCCGTAAAGGGACCATCGAAACCAAGCATCCGAAGTCGCCGGATTAACTCAGGTCTTGAAACCGGCGCCAAACGAGTCATGCAACTCGTTCCGGCAAGGTGATTCTCTTACCGTCCATTTCGGGAATCTCCAAGTGCTGTGCAATGGAAAACAGCAGCCAGTCTTCAAGGGCGGATACAAGCTCTTGTCGACAGTCCTCCAGGGTCGAGGCACTGGCCCACACTCCGTCAAGGCCAGGGATTTCGCCAAAGTAGGGCTTCTCATCCTCGATCAGCTCATAGTGAGCTTTGGTCATCGCGGCGTTCAGGTATTCAAATAACATCTCTCGTCCAGTTTAACATCTTCCTTCAATTTCAGTTGAAGTGCGAATTTTTCCTACCCTTTCCCTGATCCTGGAAATCCTCAGCAGCTTCCCGCTTTGCCCGGATATACTCTTCAGATGCTGCGTGCTCCTCTGGCCCTGGTTCTGGTTGTCGGTTTCTCCCTCCTGGGCACCGAAGTTCAGCGGCGTCTGCAGGTTCGGGGAATTCGATTGCCTGCCGTCGAAGGCGTCTTCTGGATCCTCATGGGCTTTTCGCTGGGGTCTCGTGGGCTCGGACTCCTGCCATCCGACATCCTTGCGAAATTGCACCCGGTCGTTCTTCTGGCCCTGGCCTGGGTGGGACTGGCCTTCGGAATGCAGGTTGAGTTTCGGGTGCTTCGCCGCCTGGAGCCATGGCACCGCAGGCTGGGATTAAGCTTTCCCCTGCTGACGGGCCTGCTGGTGGCCCTCGTCTGCCTGAAGATCAGCTCGAAGATGTTGCCGGCCTTCGGTCTCGGCGCGGTGGCGATGCTTTCCGCGCCGGAGAGTCTGGAGGCCCTATCACGGGCCCGAAAACCCGCAAGCAGAGCAGCCATCCGATTTCTCCGCCTTCTGACAGCCTTTTCCGGAATTCCCGCCGTGCTGAGTTTTGGTGTGGCCTCGGTCCTGTTTTCCCCCCTTTCGACCGTGGTCGGGGGAGATCTTTTATGGACCAGCCTGCTGCTCGAAGTCGCCGGCATCGGGCTTGTTGCGGGATATGCCATCCTGGTGATGGTCCGGGGAGTGTCCGACCACATTTCGATCATGACCATTCTGATCGGAGTTGCGGCCCTGGTCGCCGGGGCAACGTCGACGATCGGAATCAGCCCTCTGCCCGCGGCCGCACTGACCGGCGCCATCGTCATCAATCGCTGTATTTTTCCTCATCGGATTCTCAGGGCTGTACACCTCTTTGAGCGACCGCTCTTGATCGCATTGATGGTCCTGGTCGGCGCCGCGCTGAAGGGTCTCGCCTTTTCGTGGTGGGTTTTCCTTGTGCTCGCATTTCTGCGGCCGGCCGCGCTTGTTGCTCAGGCCTGGCTCCTTGGGCGCCTGATGGCCCGGCGGGGGCTCTCGCCGGGGACAAAAGGGCTGGGTTTCGGTCTTCTCCCCCAGGGCGCCCTCTCCATCGCTCTGATCATTGCGCTGATGAGCCTCATCGACCCCATCCGGGGCTTTCTGGAGGCGGCGGCCGCAGCCATCGTTGTCAACCAGCTTCTGGGTGAGATCTGGCTGCGACAATTTCTCTTCCCACGGACAGAGGCGAAGTGATGAAGTGGTTTTTCTTCCTTGTCCTGGGAGGGGCGAGTTGGGCGATCCGGATTCTCGGAGAAGGTGTCGTCAGCGACCCGGCGGCTTCAGCCCTTCTTGCCCTGGGTTGCCTCATTCTCGGCGGCATGCTTGCAGGAGACCTCGTATCGCGTTTCCGCTTGCCGCGGGTGACGGGTTATCTGCTGCTGGGACTGGTGGCGGGTCCCTATGCGGTGGGCCTTGAAACCCTCAGCGACGCGGCCTTTCTTCATCTCTTCGGCGAACTTGCCCTGGGATTGATCGCCCTGACGGCCGGGGCGGAGTCGGAACTTTCGAGCCTGAAAAAGCGCCTGGCTTTGATTTTCGGGATCACCGGCGCCCATATCTTGATTCTGCCGCTCGCCGGTCTTGCTCTCTGGCTTTTCTTCAGGACTTTTCCGGTACTCGGTCCCTTGAGGCCTCAGGAGCTGCTGGCAGCTGCGGCCCTGCTGGGGACGATTGCAGTGGCGAAGTCGCCCTCGACGACCATTGCGGTGATCACGGAACTGAAGGCGAAGGGTCCTCTGACTGAAACAGTGCTCGGAGTGACAATTCTCAAGGACATGGTCATTCTCCTGCTCTTTACCCTGGTCAATGTCATGGCGCATGCATGGGTGGACTCGATTGCGGTTAATCTTCACCTTCTTGCAGAGGTCGGTATGGAGATCGTCCTGTCCCTTGGAATGGGGGTGCTGCTGGGCCTCCTTCTCGGGATCTACATGCGGCGGGTCGGCCTCTATCTGCCGCTGGTCGTTCTCGCGATCGCGCTGGTGTCGGAGGAAATGGCCGCCGGTCTGCACCTGGAACATCTGCTGATCTGTATGGCGGCCGGATTCGTCGTCCGAAATCTCTTTCCGAAGGAGGCGGGGGAATTCATTGAGGCCCTGGAACTGTCCTCTCCCCCAATCTACGTCATCTTCTTCGCCCTGGTCGGCGGGGATCTCAACCTCGCTGTCCTCCGCCTGATGTGGCTGCCGGCCCTTTTCTTCGTTCTGCTTCGCCTGGGCCTGACCTGGACCCTGACGACGGTTCCGGCGGCTTTGAACCGAGCGGAGCCGGCAGTCCGGAAAAGAGCCTGGATGGGTTTTGTCGCCCAGGCGGGGCTTTCTCTCGGACTTGCAGCCCGGATCGGCCGGGAGATGCCGGGATTCGGTGAGAAGATCGCGCTGCTGATCGTTGCCGGGGTCGTTATCAACCAGCTTCTCGGCCCGGTGCTCTGGGCACGGGCCTTAGTCACTTCGGGAGAAGCAGCGGCCGTGCCGGTGAAGGAAATAGCCGGCGCGGGTTCATTGTTGAAGCAGAAGGAAAGCTCTCCCTGATCGAGAAGGAGGTCTCAATGAAATCTCGGCTTTCGTGGATTCTGATCGCCCTCATCATGCCCGCCCTTTTGCTCTCCGGCGGGACGAGATCTGCTGATCTCCCGCAGCGTTTCAGCGGTCGGGTCGCAGCGATCGGCGGACCGGCGGCGGGGCAGTCCGCATACTTCAAGTTCCAGGTGGACCGCTGGGCGACCCGTGATGAACTGCGTCGCCTGGATTCAATCTTCGCCCATGACGGCGAAGAGGCCCTCTTAGCTGCGGTGGCCGAAACCGACCCAGCCGGCTGGATGAGCTTTGCCAACGGCTTGAGGTACTATCTCCGGGTAATCACGATTTCAAGAACGGAAGACGGATCCACTCTCATCCGGGCTCTGACCGACCGTCCGATTCAGTTTGGGGAAATCGCCCGGGGCTCACGATCAAAGGACTATGCCTTCGGTGTGGTCGAGCTTCACCTGGATGAAGATGGCAGGGGCGGTGGATCACTGATCCCCGCTGCCAGAATCCGCTTCAAGGATGGTAATTTCGAGGTCGAGAATTTTCAGGTCCTGGCCTACAAGCTCATCAGAATCAGGCAGGAGAAGATCAAGAAGAAGTAGGGTCTGCTCATCCAGAACAATTTTCGAAGTCTGGTCGGGAAGTTTCCCTCTCATCAGTCGAGTTCCCAGCGGGCTGTGCCCACCCTCCATTTCAGGACTCGGATTCGTCCCGTCAGGCCGAAGATGCGGATGGCTTTCATGCTTTCCTGGTGATCGCAGAGGTAAAGGGTGGCCGGTGTGGCTGTTCCCTCAGGGCGATAGGTCAAGATGTCGGCGCCTCCCGCCCGAACGGGGTCCTCGAAGTTCCCGCTGAGGGCGCCAGGCCCGGATGGATCAGGAATTCGACAACCCCGCAGGAATCCCAGCGAGACGCCTCCGCTGTCGATCTCAAAGATTTTTGAAATCGGGCAGTCGATGCCGCGGGCGATGTCCTCCCTCCGAATGCCGTCGTCATCCCCGTCCCGGACGAGGGTGCAATGCCAGCGGCCGCCTTTTTTTTCGAAAACCAGACCGCAGGCATAACCTGTCAGCATCGCTTCGGAGCGGGCTCTGAGCAGATTCATCTGGATGATTCGGGTCGCTGCGTTCAAGGCTGCGTTTCGATGGGCCTGCTCCAGTCGGGGAAGAGCAAATGCCGTTCCGATTCCGGTCAGGACGAGGGCGACGACGATTTCCACAAAACTCAGTCCCTTCTGATTCATCATTCATCTCCGGTGTTCTGCAGCGAAGAGAAGGGGGCCGCCACGCGGCAGCCCCCCATCCCATCCACGCTGCGTTGTGTGTTGTTCTCTACTCTTTGATTCTCCAAATCGCTGTAGTTAATTCTGAGGAGCCCGGGGAGGAGTAATCTCGAATTCTCAGTTCCACCCCGGCACTCCCGGGTGAATAGCGTTCTACTTCTTCGGCTGGTGGCTCGCCTTCCGCGGAAGTTTGACCTTCTCCGTCAGGGTGGTTTCGCCTTTGACGCTCAGGTAGGGGCGAAGGGTCTCAAGGGACTTCTCCCCAATTCCGCGAACGGCCTGGAGTTCGTCGACGGAGTGGAAGTCGCCGTTCTTCTGACGGAACTCGAGGATGCGGCCGGCGAGTGAAGGACCCACCCTGGGCAGGAGCTGGAGCTGTTCGGCGGAGGCCTTGTTGACATTGATGACCCCCTGGCTGTTCTCTGCGGCGGCAAAGCCGGCGAGAAGGAAGATGCTGAAGACGATGACGAGAGTGATCTTTGTTTTCATTTCGTTCTCCTTTCGGTTCTGGTTGATTGTTGGACTCTGGATTGTTCTGATCAGCCTGCCGGCGTCCTCTACCTCCTTTCCCTTCTTCGGTTGCCGACATCGGGAGGTATCGCAAGAGCCGTGCCGAAAGCTGAGATTCCGGTAACATACATTTTTTCTGCTATTTACAAGCCGAATTTGAGATTCTTGAGAATCCGTGAAGAGGAGAAAATTCTGACAGGAGCCTGAAAAGGCAGCGGGGAGAGGGGCAGATTATTCGAACGGAAGAATCTCTCCACATCCTCCCCACGCGGGAGCTGTAGTATCCTCAGGCTGTGAAGACAAGGAGAATCGTGATTCCGATTGATCCGTCGAAGAAGAATCCCCCGGGCAGGCGGGTGTTCTGATGGCTGCCGGCGGCTCAGTTCTCCGGACCCTCCTCCTGACCGATCTGGTCAACAGCACGAAGCTTCTCGAACAGCTCGGCGACCAGCGGGCCTTTGAGATCTTCGGTCGTCACGATCGAATCGCGCGGGACCTGCTGAGCCGCTATGACGGGAAGGAGATCGACAAGACCGACGGTTTTCTCTTTCTCTTCGAGAGGCCGATCGATGCGCTTGGATATGCCCTGGACTATCATCGGGCCCTCGCCGAGCTTTCAGAAGAGGTCGGAGTCCGGATGGAGGCCCGTGCGGGAATTCACCTCGGGGAAGTCTTCCTCCGGGAAAACAGTCCGGAAGACGTCGCCAAAGGGGCCAAACCACTGGAGGTTGAGGGCCTGGCAAAGCCAATGGCCGCCAGGTTGATGTCCCTGGCAGGCGGGCGACAGACCCTGATGACCCGGGGCGCCTATGATCTTGCCCGACGTGCGGCCGTCGATGCGGAAGATCCCGACCGTCCCTTCGTCTGGATGGCCCATGGTCTCTACGCTTTCAAGGGAGTCGATGATCCGATTCGTGTTTTTGAAGTCGGGATCCAGGGTGAATCGGCCCTCAGCGCTCCGGCGGATTCCGCCAAGGTCTGGCAGGTGGCCCGGAAGGGACTCCGGGTGGCCGAGTTGAAGAAGAAGCGAAGGAGAATGATCCTTGCAGCTGCCGGCGCCATGGTTCTTCTCCTCGCCGCCATCAGTCTTTGGCATTTTCTTCGTCCGGGGGCGCCTGAGGATCCGCGCAAAACCGTCGCCGTCCTCGGTTTCGCCAATCTCTCGGGTTTGAAGGAGGCCGACTGGCTTTCGACGGCGCTTTCGGAGACGATCAACACCGATCTGGCCAGTTCGAAGGAGCTGCGGATCCTGCCCGGAGAGGCGGTCTCACGGGCTCGCCAGGATCTGAAGATT
Source organism: Thermoanaerobaculales bacterium (assembly GCA_024763555.1). Taxonomy (GTDB): domain Bacteria; phylum Acidobacteriota; class Thermoanaerobaculia; order Thermoanaerobaculales; family Sulfomarinibacteraceae; genus JANTFG01. The sequence goes on along the minus strand of JANTFG010000001.1, from coordinate 8,085 downwards.
GTGAGTGTTCAGACGCTGGGGGAGGAGAGTCTCAAGCTGCTTCGGCGGCGCCTCGGGGCCGACTATCTCGTGAGCGGAAGCTATCTCCGGAGTCGGAGTCAGGCGAAGTTCGGTCTGACGGCCAGCCTTCAGGATGCTTCAAGCGGCGAGATCCTGGCCTCTGAGAAGTTTCGGGGCACGGAGGAGGGGCTTTTTGATCTCGCTTCACAGGTCGGTGAGGCGATTCGAAGCAGCCTGGGACTGGCGGCAGCCCCAGAAGCAGGCATTCACCTGGAGGCCTCCCTCCCGTCGAGCGCCTCCGGAAGCCGTTTCTACGCCCAGGGATTGGAGGCGCTGAGGTCCTATGAACCCCAGAAGGCGGCCTCGCTCTTTGAACAGGCCGTTGCCATGGACCCGGAGGCGCCGCTTGTCCAGGAGGCCCTCGCCGCGGCATGGTCTGCCCTGGGTTACGACTCGCGGGCGGTTGAGACTGCCGAGAAGGCCTGGAAGATTGCTGAGAATTCAAAAGTACTCCCCAGGGAACAGAGGCTTCTCATCGAGGCACGCTACGCTCAGACAACGGGTAAGTGGACGCAGGCCGTGGAGGCCTATCAGAAACTCTTCAACTTCGATGAGATGAATCTGGAGTATGGTCTGCAGCTCGCGGCTGCGGAGATTTCAGCGGCGAGTCCGGAAGTCGGCCTCAAGACCCTGAAAATCCTGAGACGTTTTCCGGTGCCTGAAGGCGAAGATCCCCGGATCGATATCCAGGAGGCACGGGCTGCAGGGGGACTCTCACGATATGAGCAGCAACTGGAATCGGCCCATCGTGCAATGCAGAAGGCGGAGGAAATCCAGGCTCCCGAACTGCAGGCCCGCGCGGCCATTCTCTCCGGGCAGGCGCTGCATCGCCTGGGCAGGAGGAAGGAAGCCGCAGAGGATTATGCTCTGGCCCGAAAGCTCTATCAGAGTGCGGGAAATACGGCCCGCGTGGCTCAGGCGATCAACCTCCAGGCGATTCTTCGCTGGCAGGCTGGAGATTTCGAGGGCGCCGCGGAACTCTTCCGTCAATCCCTGAATCTCTGCAAGGCCCTGGGAGACAGAGGCTGCCAGGCTTCCGCCGAGGGAAATCTGGCAAGCCTGTGGATGCAGAAGGGAGATCTCGAAGCCGCCGGGAAGGCCTATAGCGAAGCGCTCAAGCTCTTTCGTGAGGTGGGCAACAGGAATTACGAGGCGGTTGCTCTCAGTAATCTCGGTCTCCTGCAGAGTGATCTGGGGCGGCCGCGAGAGGCCAGGAAGAACCTCGAAGAAGCCCTTGAAATCCTGAAGGAGACGGGGCGGAGGAGTTCCTATGCCCATAGTCTTTACGCCCTCGGCGATGTACAGCTCATCCAGGGAGAGGTCGAAGGGGCCGTCAAAACCCATCGGAAGGCCCTGGAAATCCGTGAGGAGCTTGAGGAGCCCGGCGGCGTCGCTGCCAGCCGCCTCTCTCTGGCCAATGCCCTGATGGAGGCCGGACAGCAGCAGGAGGCTCTTCGGGAGGCGAGAAAGGCGGCGGAGGCGTTTTCGAAGGAAAAGAAGGCTGAGAAGGAAGCCCGCGCCCATGCTTTGAGTGCACGGATTTTTCTGATGCAGAAAAAAACAGCGGAAGCGGAGGCCGAACTCGGCCTTGCCCGCGCCCTGCGTCCCAGGGACGAAAACACCGCGGCAGCGATGGAGATCGCCCTGGCCGGAGCAGAGCTGGAGTTGAGCGGGGGTCATCCGGGGGAGGCTCTCAAGGAGACGGAGGGTCTCTGTGAACCTTCGGATTTCCGACCGGCCTGCCTGGAAATCTCACGAATCCGGATCGAGAGCATGGAGGGACTCGATCATCGGGAGCAGGCGCGCGGCGAGAGGGACAGGCTCAGAAAGATCGCCGAGGAACATGGTTTCGGCCTGGTGCTCAAGAAGCTTGGCTCGAGCTGAGCCAAGGAATTCTCAGGGGAAGCCCTCGCCGATCTCTCCCGCGCTTCGGGTCAGTCTGATTTCGACCCCAGACCCCCACATATCTTCACCGTGATTACTGATCCCGCCGCTACTCGATACTGAATGACATCAACTCGACGGGAACCGGTACGTGGCTGCCCAAATCCGTCCAGTCGTCGGGTGGGTTGGCCAGCCAGCCGCTTGCGACGTCGTAGGCATCGCTGAGACTGATATCGCCGTACAGGACCGTCGGGTCGCGTCTCAGGTCGACGTCGGCCGTACAAAGGGGGCAGGCGCCCCAGTAGCCGGGGGGCGTTGGATCGTTGCCGAGTTGGCCGATGGCATCGAGGATGGTCAGCTGGCGGTCTGCCGGAGCTTTCGCCTGCAGGAGGCCCCGGAGGACGATGAGGTCGTTCCCGTCAAAGACAAGAAGGGGCTCGACCTGATCCGCAAGGGCCAGCAGGATCGGGTCGGCGCCGGAGGCGACAACGACATATGTTCCCTGGGGAGGAATGGTCCCGACCAGGGAGATCACGGCGGTCGGAGTCAGTGCTCCGTCGGCGTAGATTTCGATGACATAGCTCATATTCCCCAGTTCGATCGGGAAATTCGTCGGGTTGAAAATCTCGAGGGCGAGGTCGCCTGGCGCCTTCGAGGCAGCCCCTTCGACGTATTCGGAGAAGAAGGGCTCTGGATCCGCGCGGGGTATTGGAAGTTCCCCGGCTGAGACTGTCAGGGCGGCAATGACCGGCATGATCAGCATCACGATCGTGTTCTTCATCTTTTTCCCTCCCTGTCCGAACAGTGACACAAGTATTCTATCCCAGGATCCGGATGGAGTCACGAACGAGGCGGTCGAGCCCCTCCTGACCGGGGGCGATTTTCTCGATCTCCGGCAGAGTCTTCCCGGCGGCCGCCACATCCTTGAGTCCGCTGCCGGTGACCATCAGCACAACTGAGTTCTCCCTCGAAAGAATACCGAGCCGGATGGCCTTTTCCAGCCCCGCCAGAGCAGTGGCCGCGGCGGGTTCGGCGAAGACCCCCGTCAGCGAAGCCAGCTTCGGAATCGAGTGAAGGATTTCCTCTTCGCTGACACTGAGCCCAATCCCGCGGCTCCCCCGAATCAGTTTGAGCGCCCAGCGGGAATTACGGGGCGCCTCGACAACCAGTGAGTCCGCGACGCTTGTCGCGCCCGGCTGAGGCCGAATGTCCTCATTCTCGTCCTCCAGCGCCCGGATGAGGGCCGAAGAACCCTCGGGCTGAACGATGAGAATCCGGGGGTTCTTCGAAATCAGGCCCCAGGATTCCAGTTCGGCGAAACCCTTGGCGATGCCGGAGGTGATCACGCCGTCTCCCGCCGGGACGACGACGAAATCGGGCATCTCGCCCGACAATTGCGCGGCAATTTCCAGGGCCGCGGTTTTCTTCCCCTCGGTCGTGAAGGGATTCATGGCCGTGTTGCGGTTATACCAGCCGAATTCCCGACAGGCCGCGTTGCACAGCTCGAAAGCCTCATCGTATGAGCCGTCCACGGCGATAATCCGTGCGCCGTAGCTCTGCATCTGAATCAGTTTGGCAGGGGGCGCCGCCGCGGGAACGAAGACGACGGCCTGTTGTCCGGATGCGGCGCAGATCGCAGAGAGCGCCGTAGCGGCATTCCCCGTCGAGGCGGTTGCGATGATCTTCTTCCCGTATTCCAAGGCCTTGGCCGCCACGAGGAGCGAGGCCCGGTCCTTGGTCGAGGCCGAAGGATTCCGGGTGTCGTCCTTGAGCCAGATGCGGGACATCTGCATCTTTTCTCTCAGTCTCGGGACCGGGAGAAGCGGGGTGCCGCCGACAGCCAGGGGTGCGAGCGAGGAGGGGTCGGAAATCGGCAGGAAGGCCATGAGGCTTCCGGAATCCGCGGGCGGCGCTGCGGGCAGCCTGGAAGGAGGATCAAGGATCTCGATTTCCAGAACACCATAGAGTGAAGGATGCCCGGATTCCCTTGAACAACCTGGGCAGAGCAGCAGATCCGGATTTTCCGGGAAATTCTGGTGGCATTCGGTACACTTCAACTGGAATCGGGCCATGAGCACCTCCGGCTGCCATTATCGCCGGATCTCCGTCGAAAGCGAGACGATTTTCAGCTGTGCGTTCCAGACCATTCATCTGTCGTCGCGTTTTCAAATCCATCCGAGAAGATTCGGGCCGAATTCAGGAAGAAGTCGATCTCCGTGCTGGTACCACCGGGAAGCAGATGAAGTGCAGTTCCCGCCATCGGATCGCAGTCGCCGGGACAGTCGACCTCCTCCCAGAGTTCATCGACAAAATCCCCCCCGTTTCGGGTGCGAACATAGTAGAAACCCTCAGGAAGCCCCTTTGCCAGCGCCAGCCCGGTCTCGTCGCTGAAGGCTACGGCCGTGAAAATTCCGCCGGCATCGTAGAGGTCGATCTCACAGTCCGGGATGGCCGTGAGGTCCTCCGCGGTGACGGTGATTTTGAGGGAGGCCCCGCTCCCGAGGAGGATCGGGAGATCCACAGTTTCACCCGCGTCAAGGTTGATCAGCGTCCCCACTTCCGGATCACAGAAATCTGCGCACTGAATATCATCCCAGACCTCGTCGACCAGATCTTCGTCCCAGGCATCGATGAAGAGATAGTACTGGCCGCTCGGGATCGGTCCGGAGTCAAAGGCGCCGAAGCTGTCGACAAAGGTGTCGAGCACAGGCATTCCGTCGAGATCGAAGATCTGCACCTCCGCCTCGGAGACGGGCGCGCCCGAAGAGCTTTCGTGGACGGTTCCCCGGAGGTTTCCTCCCGAATCCAGAACAAAGTCGATTCCGGAGGTGATGGCGGGCTGAAGCACCGAGACGGCGGTGCCCGCTGACAAATCGCAGCTGTCGGGGCAGGGGAAATTGTCGTAGAGTTCGGCGAGGTAGTTCTCCCAGCTGTAGGCCCGGAGATAGTAGTCTCCGGTCGGGAGTCCGGAGGCCCAGTAGACACCGTTTGAATCCGGGAATGCGGTCGTCACACGCTGTCCCGAGACCGTGAAGACCTCGACTCCCGCATCCTCGATCGGCAGGGAAGTCGTGCCTTCGGTGATGGTGCCGCTGATCCAGCCGCCGGGATCCAGGGCGAAATCAATACCCGTTGTAATCCCCCCGGCGACGACGATGGGTGTGCCGTTAGTCACCGTACATCCGGCGGCACAGGGGATATCGTCATAGAGTTCGTCGATATGGCCCCACCAATTGTCGGTCTTCGCAAAATAGTCTCCGGGCGCCAGACCGGTTGAGGAGGTGTAGGCGCCCGCGGCATCCGGAGTCGCCGAACTGACCCAGGCGCCCGCGGCATCATAGAAGTCGATTCGAACCCGATCGATCGGCGCCCCGTCTCCTGATGAAGTGATATGGCCTGAGATCCCTCCCCCGGAATCCAGGCTGAAATCGATATCTGAGGTCGTGGCGCCGATCGTCACGCTGACGGCGTCCCCGGTCGTGGGGTCACAGGCGCCGGTACATGCGCGGTTATCCCAGATTTCGTCGAAGAAACCCTGGCTGTTGGCCGTCCGGACAAAGTAATTTCCCGAAGGCAGGCCGGTGGGAGAGAGGTATGAGCCGTCGGCTGATGTCGTCGCGGTCGTGATGGAATCACCCTCTTCATTGTAGATCCTGACATCGACATCCTCGATGAACGCGCCGCCATTCGAGGCGGTGATTGTTCCCGAGATCCGTCCTCCCGGCGTGAGCGCAAAGTCGATTCCGCTCGCATCATTTCCGGCACTGATGGAAACCTGCGTACCCTCAAAATAGTAGCAGCCTCCGGCGCATTGAATATTGTCGTAGAGTTCGTCGACATAGCCCTGCTCGTTTGAGGTCCAGAGTACGTAGCTGCCGGCCGGAAGTCCGGTGAAAACATAGGCGCCCGTGGCATCGCTCAGACACTGATTGAAGATGCTGCCGCCGCTGTCGAGGACGCGAATCTGCACGCCCTCGAGACCCCCGCCGCCCTCGGCACTGACAACACCGCTGATATCGGCCGCTGAGGCGAGGCCCGTGATGAAGACGGCGCCGAGAGCCAGGGTCAGAAGGACCGAGCAGATGATCCCTTTCATTGTTCTTCCTCCGCCTCATTTATTTTTTCGAGTGCATTTCGCTGAAGTTGTCGCAGGGCACGCAGCAGGGTCTCTTCGTCCCTGAAGAGCGATTCCTCTCCTCCCCCGATCGGGCTGAGTCTTCCGTGCAGTTCGCCCGGGGCATTCTCGTCGATCATCAATCGGAGAATGCAGGACTGGAGATTTCGCATCAGGCCTCCCGATCACCGCCTTCGGCAGCATCTGAAAGCAGTATGGGGTAGGCGACTGACAGATGACTGACACCGGGGCTGCGCGGCCTTGTCAGGAGATCTCAGATCAGCAGGAAGAGGGAGTAGTCCTTCCCTTCGAGCAGTTCAGTCCGAGAGAATGGATTGGTAGTATCCGCGGAGTTCGGGCTCCGGTTCGACCCCCAGTTCCTCCTTGAGCGTCGATTCCAGCCGCTGGTAGAGACGGATGGCGCCGGCGCGCTGATGCATGGCCATCAGGCTCTTCATCCCAAGCAGCACCGCATCTTCCTGCCAGCTCTCCAGGCGAAGGGCCTCCAGGCAGGCTTCGAGGGCCTTCTCGTAGTCTTTCTGCGAGAATTTCTCGGAGGCAATCTTCATGGCAGCCTGCATGGCGGTCTGTTTGAGGCTCTCACGGAGGATGATGAAGTCCTCTCCGGAATCCGCCGTCGTCATCAAATCTCCGCGGTACAAATCGAGGGCGTCGCGGTATTTTTTTTCTTTGAAGAGCCGCTGAAATTCCTCGAAGTCCACGGTTGAGCCCGGAGGCAGCTGGAGAGACATCCTTCCCTGCTGAGTCTTGAGATAGCGGGAGGGAGATTTTTCCGGGAGGTCGGGTTCCAGGGCACGTCGCAGGGCCGAAGTTGCCTGGTGGAGACTCGCTCCTGCCCGGGAAGGGTCCTTTCCGGGCCACAGGGCCTCCAGGGCCTGGTCAGTGTCGAGGGATCTGTTTCGGGAGATCAGGAGCAGACGAAGCAACTCGCCGGCACGTCTCCGCTCCAGGCTTCCGGCCGGAAGCAGATGATGTTGTCGGATGACCTCGAATCCACCCAGGCAGCGGATATGAATGGCCGGTGGGGGAAGTCTCCCCAGCATTTCCAGCATCCGCTGGGAAGCCTGATTCTCTTCGCTTCCTCCGGTACTGAATGCGGAGATCAGGGGGTGAATGACATCGCGGTCCCGTTCCAGCAGAAAGCCATAGCCCCCGGTGCGAAGTTGTTCGACAGCCTCGATCCAGATTCTGCCGGCGTCGTCCCGGCCGGCCTCGAGATGGAGGGCTGCGTGAAGGAACAGGCTTCTCGTGAGATCGAAACGGGCGCCGGTTCGACGGGAGTGGGCTTCGGCCTCGTCAAGACAGGAATCCGCCTCCCGGAGCTTTCCCAGATCCATCAGGTTCCGGGCCTTTTCAATGAGAGCCCAGCCAAGGGTGGGAGAGGATTGTGCCCTTAAAGCCGTCTGCAGGGCGTCTTCAGCCCAGCTCAGAGCGGTCGCCGTAGATCCGAAACGCCGATGATAGCGGGAGAGACCGACCCTCAGCTCGGCGCCGAGGCCCGGATCCCCGATGAGATCGGCGATCGAGCGGGCCTTTGCATACCACTCCGGCGCTTCGTCCGGCGTGGAACTCTCCTGCGCGAGATCTCCTGCCAGGCAGAAATAGTAGCCTTCTCCCAGGGTCCACGGTCGAATGGCTTCCCGGAGCCGGATCAGCATCTCTTCGGCTTCCTTCCTTTGGCCCCGGGTCCAGAAGACCCAGGCCATCGTGACAAGGGGGAACCAGAGTTGATCATCGAGGCCAAGCTCTTCCGCCATCGCCAGCGATTCCCGGTCCGAAGCCAGGGCAAGGTCAAACTCGCCCTTGAGGATGTACACACCGGAGGAGAGGATGTGGAGACAGCGCTGGAGAGTGCGGCGGGCGCCGCTTTCCCGGGCCAGGGTCATTGATTCCCGCAGAGAGGCCTCTGTTTCGTCGAGTCTTCCGAGATCACTGAGGCAGATGCCCCGGATGAGCAGGGCCTCCGCCCGGGCCGGAGCATCCCCGATTGCATCTTCGACCGCGTT